>JALVEX010000292.1 GCA_027030435.1 Paracoccaceae bacterium | reverse complement strand
CGAGATCGCCGCGATCGAAATGGGGCGGCCGCGCATGGAGCCCGAGTTGTCAAGCAGGAGCGTCACCACCGTATCCTTGAACTCGGTATCCTTCTCGACCTTGAAGCTGAGCGGCGTCGTCGGATTGGCCACCACCCGCGCCAGCCGCCCGGCATCGAGAATGCCTTCCTCGCGATCAAACTCCCAGCTTCTGTTCTGCTGCGCCTGCAGGCGGCGCATCAGCTTGTTGGCAAGCCGGCTGACGGCCCCCTTCAGCGGCTCGAGCTGCTGATCGAGATAGGCGCGCAGGCGCTCGAGCTCGGCCGGCTCCGCGAGATCTTCGGCGCGGATTTCCTCGTCGAAATCGGTGGTGAACACCCGGTAGGCGGGATCGGCCTCGCTGACGGGCTGGGGCGCGGGAGGCTCCACCGGCTCTTCGCCCTCGGGATATTCCTGCTCCTCGTCCGCATCCGCATCGGCGGGCTCATCACTGCTCACATGCGCCTGGGTTTCCTCATCCGTGTCTTCCTGGCTCTCCTCGGGCGTGGCATCGCATTCCTCGCCCTCGCTTTCCTCCTCGCCCTCCTCGCTTTCGGGGCTTTCCTCCTCTTCCGCCTCGGCATCCTCGTCGGATTGATCGTCCTCCGCGTCGGGATCATCGCCAAGCTGATCGCCATAGCCCAGATCCCTGATCACCTGGCGCGCGAGGCGTGCGAATTCGGCCTGATCGGAAAGCGCCTCCTGAAGGCGCGAGAGCGTCTCCCCGGCGGCCGATTCAATGAATTCACGCCACAGCTCCACCGCGCGATCGGCCCCCTCGGGGAGCGGGCGGCCGGTGGCGAGATGGCGGGTAAGGTAGCCTGCGGCCACCGCGAGCGGCACTTCCTCGCGCTGCGTGGCCTCGCCATAGGCGCGCGCGCGGGCCTCCTCGGCGATGGTGGCGTCGATGTTGGAAAGCGTGCCGGGCATGTCGCGCGCGCCCACCGCCTCGCAGCGGGCGTTTTCCATGGCGCTGTAGATCGCGCGCGCCATCTCGCCCTCGGGGGCATAGCGCGCGCCGAGCTTGGGATCGTGATACCTGTGCCTGAGCGCCAGGCGATCGGCGGTGCCGCGCGCCAGCAGCACCTCCTCGCGGCTCACCTTGCGGCTGATCTGGGGCAGGCGCAGGTTTTCGCCCTGAAGCCCGGAAGGATCCACCGTGTAGGAGACCTTGAGATCAGGATCATCCGCCATCACCCGCGCGGTTTCCGCGAGCGCCTTCTTGAAGGGATCGGAGGGGTTCTGGGCCTTTTTCATCTTCTGTCAGCGCCTCATGTCAGCCGCGCGCACCAGTTGATGCGCCGGCCACCGGAATACTGCACCGCGAGCCCTTCGGAAATCAACCGCCGCGCCACATCGGTGCCGTCAAGGCTGAGGCGGGTCAGCATCCGGCCGTAACGGTCGGTGCCGTGAAAGCTGACCTCGATCACGCGCGCCCCGGCCAGCATCTGGCGCATCCGCTCCCTAGCGCGCAGGCCGAGAAGAAGCTCCTCGCGGCAGCGGGGCTTGGATATCTCGGGCGTGTCATAGCCCATGAGGCGGGCGCGAAAGCTGCCCAGATCACGGCATGCCATCACCACCGTATCGCCATCGATCACACGCGTAACGGTGCAGGGCGGCCCGGAAGGCGCTGTGGCGGCGGTTGGGCGGGTTGCCGCTTCCTGCGGGCCTTCGGAGGGGGCGGAGCAGGCGAGAAGTGTCAGGCAGAAAGCAAGCAGGGCCGTGCGCGCGCCCATTACCCCAGGCTCACATTGGCCGCGCTCTCCGGGAGTTCCTCATCAAAGCAGCGCTGGTAGAATTCGGCCACCGTCTGGCGCTCGAGCTCGTCGCATTTGTTGAGGAAGCTCACGCGGAAGGCATAGCCCACATCGCGGAAGATCGAGGCGTTCTGCGCCCAGTTGATCACCGTGCGCGGGCTCATCACCGTGGAAAGCTCGCCGTTCATGAAGGCGGTGCGGGTGAGATCGGCCACCGTCACCATCTGGCTGATGGTCTTGCGGCCCTTCTCGGTGTTGTAGAGCGGGTTTTTTGAAAGCACGATCGCCACCTCGGCATCATGGCTGAGGTAATTCAGCGTCGCCACCATCGACCAGCGGTCCATCTGCGCCTGGTTGATCTGCTGCACCCCGTGATAGAGCCCGGTGGTATCGCCAAGGCCCACGGTATTGGCGGTGGCAAACAGGCGGAAGCTCGGGTGGGGGGTGATGATCTCGTTCTGATCCATCAGGGTGAGCTTGCCGTCATGCTCGAGCACGCGTTGGATGACGAACATCACATCCGCGCGGCCGGCATCGTATTCGTCAAACACGATCGCCACCGGGTTCCTCAGCGCCCAGGGCAGGATGCCCTCGTGAAACTCGGTCACCTGCTTGCCGTCCCTCAGC
>JALVEX010000291.1 GCA_027030435.1 Paracoccaceae bacterium | reverse complement strand
CGAGCGCGATCCGCTGTTTCCCGAGGCCACGAATGTGGAATTCGTCTCCCTCCTCGGCCCGGATCATCTGCGGATGCGGGTGTGGGAGCGCGGCACCGGGATCACTCTTGCCTGCGGCTCGGGCGCTTGCGCCGCGGCGGTGGCGGCGCATCGGCGCGGGCTTGCCGGCAGGCGCGTGCAGATAGAGGTGGACGGCGGCACGCTCGGGGTGGATTGGCGCGATGACGGCGTGTGGCTCTCGGGCCCGGTGGCGCGGGTCTTCGAGGGCGAGATGGCGCCGGAATTCCTGGAGGCGGCCGGATGGGCGCGCTGAAGCCTCCTCTCTTTGCGACCCTCGGCTGCCGGCTCAACACTTACGAAACGGAAGCCATGAAGGCGCTGGCGGCCGAAGCCGGCGTCGAGGGGGCGGTGGTGGTGAATACCTGCGCCGTCACGGCCGAGGCGGTGCGCAAGGCGCGCCAGGAAATCCGCCGGCTGCGGCGTGAAAACCCGGAGGCGAAGCTGATCGTCACCGGCTGCGCCGCCCAGACGGAGCCCGAAACCTTCGCCGCCATGAGCGAGGTGGATCTGGTGATCGGCAATGGCGAGAAGATGCAGCCCGCCACCTGGGCCCGCCTTGCCCCCGATTTCACCGGCGAAACCGAGCGCGTGCAGGTGGATGACATCATGTCGGTGCGCGAAACGGCAAGCCATCTGATCGATGGCTTCGGCACCCGCGCGCGCGCATATGTGCAGGTGCAGAACGGCTGCGATCACCGCTGCACCTTCTGCATCATCCCCTACGGGCGCGGCAATTCGCGCTCGGTGCCCGCCGGTGTGGTGGTGGAGCAGATCAGGCGGCTTGTTGACAAGAGCTATAACGAGGTGGTGCTGACGGGGGTGGACATGACAAGCTGGGGCGCCGATCTCCCCGGCGCGCCGGCGCTGGGCGATCTGGTGATGCGCATCCTGCGCCTGGTGCCGGATCTTCCCCGCCTGCGCATCAGCTCGATCGATTCGATCGAGGTGGACGAGCGCCTGATGGAGGCCATCGCCACCGAGCCCCGCCTGATGCCCCATCTCCACCTCTCCCTTCAGGCGGGCGACAACATGATCCTCAAGCGCATGAAGCGGCGCCACGCGCGCGAGGATGCGATCCGCTTCTGCGAGGCGGCGCGGCGCCTGCGCCCCGATATCACCTTCGGCGCCGATATCATCGCGGGCTTTCCCACCGAAACCGAAGCGATGTTTGAAAATTCGCTGCGGATGGTGGAGGAATGCGGACTCACATGGCTGCATGTATTCCCCTATTCCCCGCGCAAGGGCACGCCGGCGGCACGGATGCCGCAGGTGAAGGGGCCGGTGATCCGCGAGCGTGCGGCAAGGCTGCGGGCGCTCGGCCGGGAGCGCGTGAAGGCGCATCTCGCCGCCCAGATCGGAAAGCCCCACCGCATCCTGATGGAAAGCCCCCGCATGGGGCGGACCGAGCATTTTGCCCCGGTCCATTTCAGCGCCGATCAGCCCGTTGGGGAAATCATTGAAGCTCCCATCCGGGGGCAGGAAGAAGAGGCCCTGCTGGCCTGAGATCAGGCCGGCAATGGTGGCACGATCAGCCGGGTTCCCGGCCCGATCCGCGCAACGATCCACAGAAGATCCTCACGCGCGAAAGCGATACAGCCTTCGGTGGGATACCCCGGCCGCCGCCAGATATGGAGAAAGATCGCGCTGCCCGCGCCGGGGCGGGGCGGAGCGCTGTTCCAGTCGGTAGTGAGGATCACGTCATAGAGCGGATCGGGGCGAAACAGGCGTTCGTGGCGCGCGGCGAATGGTGCGCGCACGGGCATATTGTAGGCCGGTGAAGCGGGATCGTCGCACCAGAGATCCCGGGAGCCGATCGGGCGGGCCCAGGGGGCAGGGCAGGCCATCCGGTCGGCGCGATAAAGAAGGCCGGTGATGCGGTGGATCCCGGCCGGCGTGGCGCCATCGCCCTCGCGCTTGTCGCGCCGCACGCCACCGCGCCCGATGGCACAGGGAAACACCCGGCCCGCGAAGCGCACACCCTTTGGCGTGAGCACGAGATCTTCGAGCCCGGGCCTTCTCACAGCAGATGCCCGGATTTCTTCGCCTTGGTGGCAAGATAGGCAGCGTTTTCCGGCGTGTGGCCAACACGGAGCGGCACCCGCTCCGCCACGCGGACGCCTGCGCGCTCCATCATCTCCACCTTGCGGGGATTGTTCGTTAAAAGCCGCACCGCGCCAAAGCCCATCGCCTTCAGGATATTGGCGCCGATGCGGAAATCGCGCTCGTCATCCTCGAAGCCGAGGCGGTGATTGGCCTCCACGGTATCAAACCCCTGATCCTGAAGGCTGTAGGCGCGCATCTTGTTGGCAAGCCCGATGCCCCGCCCCTCCTGATTGAGATAAAGAAGCACGCCAGCGCCTTCATCCCCCATCTGCTCAAGCGCCGCGCGCAGCTGCGCCCCGCAATCGCATTTGAGCGAACCCAGCAGATCACCGGTAAAACAGGCCGAATGCAGCCGCGCCAGCACCGGGCGATCGCGCGCAGGCTTGCCGATCTCGATGGCGTAATGCTCCTCGCCGCCATCCTCGGGGCGGAACACATGCACCCGCCCCGCGCTTGAAACCGCAAGCGGCACCCGCGCACTGACGACCTCCTGCAGAGTGGGCGCAAGCGCCATTTCCGGGGCGATCCTGCTGGCATCAAGGAGCGTCAGCCCCTCGTTTGCGGCGAAGGCGGGGCCTTCGGGGATGTCAACGATCACCGCGGCTGGCAGCAGGCGGGCGCTTTTCAGAAGTGGCATCGAAAGCCGCGCAAGGGATGGATCTCCCTCGCGCAGCGTGAGCAGCGGCCCCTTGAGCGGGTGCATCAGATCAGCGGCGGGATCGGCCACATCCACAACCCACCCGATATCCGCACCCTCAGGCAGGGGAATGCGGGCGATGTCGCCGTCATAGGCGCGTGCCTTCAGCGTCTCGGCGCGGCGCGCGGTGATCACCAGCACCGGATTGCCCCCAAGATCCCGCATTGCCGCAAGGCGCTCCGGGGTCAGGGTTTCTGCTGCCGCCATGAGCATGGCACGCCTGCCGTCCGCAAGCACCACAGGCACACCCATGCGCAGATCGCCACGGGCGCGGGCAAGCAGTTCGGCCGTATCGGGGCTCAGTTTCATGCGGCATCCTGTTTCAGCTTTGCCACCCCATGTAATCCTTTCCGCCGGAAGATGAAACATATGCCCAACTTTTCACACAGATGCGTGAAAGGGGCGCGCCGGGGCTTGCCGATCCGAGGATACGCGATCAAATTCCATCGTGTGAACAAGGAGCAGGCCCATGAGCAATGTGAAAAAGATCCTTCTTGTGGATGATGACGACGATCTCCGCGAAGCGCTCAGCGAGCAGCTGGTGATGACGGAGGATTTCGATGTGTTCGAAGCGGCCACCGGCCATGAGGCGCTCGAAAAGGCCAAGGCCGGACACCACGATCTGGTGATCCTCGATGTGGGCCTGCCCGATACGGATGGCCGCGAGCTTTGCCGTCTGATGCGCAAGCAGGGCGTGAAATGCCCGGTGCTGATGCTGACGGGCCATGATTCGGACGCTGACACAATTCTCGGCCTCGATGCGGGGGCCAATGATTACGTGACAAAGCCCTTCAAGTTCCCGGTGCTGCTCGCGCGCATCCGCGCCCAGCTTCGCCAGCACGAGCAATCCGAAGATGCCGTTTTCCAGCTTGGCCCCTACACGTTCAAGCCTGCCATGAAGATGCTAATTGACGAGGATGAAAGAAAAATCCGGCTTACGGAGAAGGAAACGAACATCCTCAAGTTCCTCTACCGGGCACCCGAAAAGGTGGTGCCGCGCGATGTGCTTCTGCATGAAGTCTGGGGCTACAACGCGGGCGTTACCACTCACACGCTGGAAACCCATATCTACCGGCTTCGGCAAAAAATTGAACCAGATCCGTCAAACGCCCGCCTTCTTGTTACCGAATCCGGGGGCTATAAACTGAACCTGTAAAGAGATCCCTCGTGCGTTGGGGTCATGACGCAATCCTCCCTGTTGGACTGGCCCGGCCTTGCGCCGGGCCTTTTTTTGCGCTTCATGGGATGAAAAGGAGCCCGCGCCCCATGCCATTCACCATCGCCACCTGGAACATCAATTCGATCCGCCTGCGCGAAGGGCTGGTGAAGCGCCTGCTGGCGGAGGAAGCGCCGGATATCCTCTGCCTGCAGGAATGCAAGAGCCCGGTGGAAAAGATCCCCACCGAAGGCTTCGCCGCACTCGGCTATCGCTACATGGTGGCGCGCGGGCAGAAGGGCTACAATGGCGTGGCGATCCTCTCGCGATTGCCGATCGAGGATGCCGGCAGCCATGATTTCGTGGCGCTCGGCCATGCCCGCCATGTGGCGGCGCGGCTCGAAAACGGAATCGTGATCCACAATCACTACGTGCCGGCGGGCGGGGATGTGCCCGATCGGGAAATAAACGAGAAATTCGGCCAGAAGCTCGATTATCTCACGGAGCTTCGCGATCAGTTCCATGCCGAGAAGCCGGAGAAGGCCATTCTCGTGGGCGATCTCAATATCGCGCCGCGCGAGGATGACGTGTGGAACCACAAGGCGCTCCTCAGGGTGGTCAGCCACACGCCGATCGAGGTGGCGCATCTGGCCGAGGTGCAGGATGCCGGCCGCTGGCATGACGTGACCCGCGCAGACATCCCCGAAGGCCGCCTCTATAGCTGGTGGAGCTACCGCGCCCGCGATTGGGACGCCGCCGACAAGGGCCGGCGCCTCGATCACATCTGGGCCAGCCCCGATATCGCCCCGGCAGCGCATGGCAGCCGCATCCTGCGCCATGCGCGCGGCTGGGAAAAGCCCAGCGATCACGCCCCGGTTTTCGCAACTTTCGATCTCTGACCCTTGGGTTTTCACCCAAACGGCCACATATAGAGGCCAAACCGAAATTACACTGGGAACGAACCATGCTCGAACAAGGCAACACCCCCGCAAATGACGATCTGATCAAGGATTCGGACGAACTCCACTTCATGGAAGACGTGATCGAGGCCAGCAAGAGCGTGCCGGTGATCGTCGATTTCTGGGCGCCCTGGTGCGGCCCCTGCCGCACACTCGGCCCCGCGCTCGAGGCGGAAGTGAAGCGCGCCAAGGGCAAGGTGAAGATGGTGAAGATCAACATCGACGAAAACCAGCAGATCGCCGCACAGCTGCGCATCCAGTCGATCCCCACCGTCTATGCCTTTGCCGACGGCAAGCCCGTGGACGGCTTCCAAGGGGCGCTGCCGCCTTCCGCGATCCGCGAATTCATCGAAAAGATCACCGGCGATGACGGTGGGCTTGCCGCCGCGATCGAAGCCGCCGAGGAGATGCTGAAGGAAGGCGCTGCGGCGGACGCCGCCGAGACCTTTGCCGCCATCCTCGAGGAAGAGCCGGAAAACGCTGCCGCTTACGGCGGCCTCGTGCGCGCGCATCTTGCTGCGGGCAATACAGAACAGGCCGAGGCGCTCCTGAAAGCGGTGCCGGAAAAGATCCGGGAAGCTTCCGAGATCGAGGCCGCGCGTGCCCAGCTCGAACTTGCCAAACAGGCCGCCGAAGCCGGCCCGATTGACGAACTCAAGGCCAGGGTAGAGAAGGATCCCGACGATCTCGAGGCCCGTTTCGATCTCGCCAAGGCGCTCTACGCAGCGGGCGATGCGGAGGCGGCTATCGACGAGCTTCTGGAAATCTTCCGCCGCGATCGCACCTGGAATGACGAAGCTGCGAAAAAGCAGTTGATGACGATCTTCGACGCTCTCCCGCCGGAAGACCCCATCGTGAAGAGCGGGCGGCGCAGGCTCACATCGCTGATCTATGCGTAAGGCGCGATTCAGGGTATGGTTGGCGCATGCTATGTGCCGCTGACCTGCCCGAAACCCTCCCGCTTTTTCCCCTGCCCGGCGCTGTCATCCTGCCGCGCGGGCAATTGCCGCTGCACATCTTCGAGCCTCGCTATCTCGCCATGCTCGATGACGTCCTGAAAACGACCCATCGCCTGATCGGTATGATCCAGCCCATACATCCCTCGGATGACACCCCCTCGCCAAAGCTGCATAAGATCGGTTGCGCCGGACGGGTGATCGCCTTCTCGGAACTGAACGATGGCCGCTACATGATCACTCTCAAGGGCATCTCGCGCTTTCGCGTGAAGAGGCTGACACCAGGCTTTACCCCCTATCTTCGCGCCAATGTAAGCTGGCGGGATTTCGAACGCGATCTCGGGCAGCCCGAGCATGATCCGGGCCTGGAGCGTGAACGTTTCACGCGCCTTCTGCGCCGTTATTTCGCCGCCGAGGGGCTGGAAGCGGATTGGGAAAGCATGGAGTCAGCAGATGAAGAGCTGCTGATCAATTCCATCGCCATGCTGAGCCCCTTCGAGCCGAAAGACAAACAGGCCCTCCTCGAAGCCCCCACATTGACGGAGCGGCGCGAGATCCTGACGGCATTGATGGAATATGCCCTGCACAGGGGCAAGGACACGGATGATGAGGTGATTCAGTGACTGAGAAGGAAAACGGCAGGTTCGATCCAAGGATGCTCGAAAGCCTCGTATGCCCGGTGACCCATGCGATCCTGAGCTATGATGCCGAACGCCAGGAACTGATTTCCAAGGCCGCGCATCTCGCCTTTCCGATCCGCAACGGCATTCCCGTCATGCTGGTGGACGAGGCACGCCAGCTCGATTGATCGCCCTCCGTCGGGAGGAGAAACGGCCGCAAAGCGTATTCGCAATCCTGGACCATGGTTTTACCAGTATGCGACAACAGGAATCCCGAACACCAACAGGCCACAGGTTTAGACACGCCCTGTTGCAATGAACATCAATGCTCGGGACGAGCACCACCATTTGGGCGGATCCTTTCAAATATATCTTTCGTATAGGGAATGTTTCAGGCCAGCCGGCTGGTGAGATCGGCAATCCCAAGCGCTTCCAGGGCGCGCGCTTCGATATGCGCGGCATCGAGGCCGGCGATTTCATACATATCGGCCTGGCTGGCCTGGTCGATGAAGATGTCGGGCAGCACCATCATGCGGAATTTGAGCCCGCGATCAAAGATGCCCTCTTGCGCCAAGAGCTGCGCCACGTGGCTGCCGAAGCCGCCGGTGGCGCCTTCCTCGATGGTGATGAGGGCCTCATGCTCGCGCGCAAGACGCAGGATCAGATCGCGATCGAGCGGCTTGGCAAAGCGCGCGTCCGCGATCGTGGGGGCAATGCCCCGCGCCGTAAGCGCCTCGCCGGCCTTCATCACCTCCGCAAGCCGCGTGCCGTAGGAAAGGAGCGCCACGCGCCCGCCCTCGCGCATGATCCGCCCCTTGCCGATCTCGAGCGGGATGCCGCGCTCGGGCAGATCCACGCCCACGCCCTCACCGCGCGGATAGCGGAAGGCGCTGGGGCGATCGTCTATGGCTGCCGCCGTGGCCACCATGTGCACAAGCTCCGCCTCGTCCGCCGCGGCCATCACGATGAAGCCCGGCAGGTTGGCAAGGAAGGCGATATCGAAAGCGCCGGCGTGGGTAGCGCCGTCCGCCCCCACCAGCCCCGCGCGATCAATGGCAAAACGCACCGGCAGGCGCTGGATCGCCACGTCATGCACCACCTGATCGTAGCCGCGCTGCAGGAAGGTGCTGTAGAGCGCGCAGAAGGGCTTCATCCCCCCCGCCGCCAGCGCAGCGCTGAAAGTGACGGCGTGCTGCTCGGCAATCCCCACATCAAAGCAGCGGTTCGGGAAACGCTCGGCAAACAGGCTGAGCCCGGTGCCATCGGGCATCGCGGCGGTGACGGCGACGATCTTCTCGTCCGCCTCGGCCTCGCGGATCAGGCTCTTGGCGAAAACCTTTGTGTAGCTCGGCGCATTGCTCGCCGCCTTCTTCTGCTTGCCGGTGATCACATCGAAGGCGCTGACGCCATGGCCCTTGTCGCGCGCCGTTTCGGCGGGTGCGTAGCCCTTGCCCTTTTTCGTCAGCACATGGATGAGCATCGGCCCGGTGGCTCGCTCGCGCACCGTGCGCAGCACCGGCAGAAGCTGATCGAGATCATGGCCATCGATCGGCCCGACATAGGAAAAGCCGAGCTCCTCGAAAAGCGTGCCGCCCACGGCCATGCCCTTCAGCATTTCCTTGGCCCGCTTGGCGCCCTCACGGAAGGGCTCGGGCAGGAGGCTCACCGCCCCCTTGGCCGCCGCCTTCAGCTCCTGAAAGGGCTCGCCGGCGTAAAGGCGCGAAAGATAGGCCGACATCGCCCCCACCGGCGGCGCGATGGACATCTCGTTGTCATTCAGGATCACGAAGAGGCGTTTCTTCAGGTGGCCGGCGTTGTTCATCGCCTCATAGGCCATGCCGGCGCTCATGGCGCCATCGCCGATCACCGCGATCGCATCACCGAGCGGCGGATCCACGGCGCCGCCGAGATCACGCGCCACGGCAAAGCCGAGCGCGGCGCTGATCGAGGTGGAACTGTGCGCCGCGCCGAAGGGATCGTAGGGGCTTTCGCTGCGCTTGGTGAAACCCGAAAGCCCGCCCTTCTGGCGCAGCGTGCGGATGCGGTCGCGCCGCCCGGTGAGGATCTTGTGGGGATAGCACTGGTGGCTCACATCCCAGATCAGGCGATCGCGGGGCGTGTCAAACACCGCATGGATCGCCACCGTAAGCTCCACCACCCCGAGCCCCGCGCCGAGGTGGCCGCCGGTTTCGGAAACGGCTGATATCGTCTCGCTGCGCAGCTCATCGGCGAGCTGGCGAAGCTCGCGGTCCGAAAGCGCGCGCAGATCGGCCGGCGTGTGCACGCGATCGAGAAGCGGGGTTTCGGGCTTGTGGCTCATGGGGCGCGGGCCTTCGTGGCGTTACCTGTCGCGCGCAATAACGAAACGCGCGGCCTCCCGCAAGCATTGCGCCTTTTCGCCGTAAGGTTCAAGCGCGGCTTCGGCCTCTTCCACCAGAGTGCGGGCGCGCGCCTTTGCTCCCTCAAGTCCCAATAGAGAAACGAAGGTTGCCTTGCCGGCGGCGGCATCCTTGCCCACGCGCTTGCCGGCCCGGGTTTCGCAGCCTTCCACATCGAGGATGTCGTCGGCGATCTGAAAGGCAAGGCCCAGCGCATCGGCGTAAGACGCAAGCGGCGCGGGATCCTCGCCGGCAAGCAGCGCCCCCGCTTCAGCCGCCCAGCGAATGAGTGCGCCTGTCTTGCCCGCCTGAAGGGCGGTGATCTCTTCAAGGCTAAGCGGCCTGGGCGCGGTTTCGGCCGCGATGTCAAGCGCCTGGCCAAGCACCATCCCCCGCGCCCCGGCGGCCTGCGCGAGCCCGGCGATCAGCGCAACCCGGCGCGCCGGATCGGGATGGCACGCAGGCGCGGAAAGCAGATCAAAGGCCAGCGTCTGCAGCGCATCACCGGCCAGCACGGCCGTGGCCTCATCCCATTTCACATGCACCGTGGGCTGGCCGCGGCGCAGATCGTCATCATCCATGCAAGGAAGATCATCGTGAACGAGGGAATAGGCATGCATGGCCTCCACAGCGCAGGCCGCTTCCAGCGCTCTGGAGCGGGGCACATCGAAAAGCGCCGCGCCTTCAAGCACCAGAAAGCCCCTGAGCCGCTTGCCGCCCGACACCGCATAGCGCATCGCCTCGATCACCGGCTGATCACCCAGCGGTGCCAGCACATCCTTCAGCCGGGCGCCGATATCTTCCGCCGCCCGCGCCAGTGCCGCTTCGAACATGCGCCTAAAGCCCCTCCACGGGCCGGGTGCCGGTGGGCGTGCCGTCTTCGCCAAGGGTGATCGCCTCGATCTTCTCCTCGGCTTCTTTCAGCTTCGCCTCGCAATGCTTCTTCAGCTTCGCCCCGCGCTCGTAAAGGGCGATCGAATCCTCGAGCGGCACATCGCCGCGCTCAAGCTTGCCGACCACCGCCTCAAGCTCGGCCATGGCTTCTTCAAAGCTCATCTTGCTCACAGGTCTTTCGCTCATGCGCCTCGCTCCATCAACACATCCACATGCGCCGCCACGCTCGCGGCCAGCGCCTTCAGATCATAACCGCCTTCCAAAGTCGAGACGATACGGCCTTCGCAATGGGCATCGGCGATGTCGCACAGCCGGTGCGTGATCCAGGCGAAATCTTCCTCCTCAAGCATCAGCTGCGCCAGAGGGTCCGCCGCGTGGGCGTCAAAGCCAGCCGAGATCAGCACCAGCTCGGGCGCGAAAGCTTCCAGACGGGGCAGGATTTTCGTCTCCACTTCTGCCCGAAACATCCCGCCATCGGCGCCCGGCGGCAGGGGCACGTTCAGGATGTTGTCATGCGCGCCGCGCTCATCGGGCGCGCCGGTGCCGGGATAGAGCGGGATCTGGTGGGTGGAGGCGAACAGCACGCGCTCCTCATCCCACATCAGATCCTGCGTGCCGTTGCCGTGATGCACATCGAAATCGACGATCGCGACGCGCTCGAGCCCGTGGCGCTCCATCGCATGGCGCGCGGCAATCGCCACATTGCCGAACAGGCAGAAGCCCATGGGCCTGGCCTTCTCGGCGTGGTGGCCCGGCGGGCGGACGGCGCAGAAGGCATTGGCCGCCTCACCATCGAGCACGCGATCCACCGCCCGCAGATTTGCGCCAACTGCACGCAGCGCCGCCTTCCATGAGCCGGGTGACATATGCGTATCGGGATCAAGCTGAGCAAAGCCTTCTTCGGGTGTGGTGTCCTTGACCGCCTCGACATGGGCACGGGGATGGCAAAGGGCGATATCCGCCTCGTTCGCCAGCGGTGCCTCTTCGCGCTTCAGCGCATCATATTTCGGATCGGCCAATGCCGCGTTGATCGCCTCGAGCCGCGCCACCTGCTCGGGATGGCCGGGCGGCGTGACATGCGCCAGACAATCGGGATGGGAAAGAAGAAGGGTTGTCATGCACCAAGGCTAGGGGAAATCCCTGCGACCGACAAGGCTGCGCGCCATGGCTTGTCAGACCGTGCTTCCCGATGCAAGGCACCAAATTCTCGCAATCTGCACGAACCGCATCCGATACGCATCCCCTCAATCCGGCACGAGCCGATAGCCCTCCCCGCGCACTGTTTGCAGATAGCGCGGCTCTTTCGGGTTAGGCTCGATCTTGCGCCGCAAGCGGGTGATCTGAACATCCACCGCGCGCTCCTGAGCCTGCCCCCCGTCGCGGCCGAGCCCGGCCACGAGGGCAGAGCGGCTTACCGGCATGCCCGGGCAGGCCGCAAAGATCTTCATCAGAGCGCTTTCGGTGGCCGTGAGACGCAGGGGTTGATCGCCGCTCCACATTTCTCCGCGCTCCACATCATACCGCACAGGTCCGAGATTGATCACCTTCGGCCCCTCTTCCACCACTTTCGCCGCAGGTGTGCGCCGCAGAATCGCATTGATCCTGAGCAGAAGCTCCTTGGGCTCGAACGGCTTGGGAAGGTAATCATCCGCGCCCGCTTCGAGGCCGCGAATGCGATCCTCCGTGTCGCCCTTTGCCGTGAGGAGGAGGATCGGGGTTTCGATCTTTTCGCGCAGGCTGCGCGTGAGGCTGATCCCGTCCTCTCCCGGCATCATCACATCCATCACGATCAGATCGAACTCGAGCCCCGAAAGAATACGCCGTGCATGCGCGGCATCGCGTGCCGCACTCACCCAGAAACCATTGCGGATGAGGAATTTCTGCAGCAATCCGCGGATGCGCTCGTCATCATCTATGATCAGCAGATGAGCCTCGGGGGTATCATTCATCCGTGCTCTCCCTCAGCGCATTGTAATGGCTGCGCAGGGCCGGGTCCATCATTGCTTCGAGCACCTTGCGAAAGCCTGCCACGGCCTCCGGGCCGGCCGCACGATAGGCGGCCCGCATCCGGCTGCGCTGGGCCGTGGAGAGCTGTTGCTCAAGCTCCCTGCCGGCTTCGGTAAGATAGAGATGACGCTCGCGGCGATCGCGCGTGCCGATCCGGCTTTCCACCAGCCCGTCTTCGATCAGGGTGCGCAGCACGCGATTGAGCGATTGCTTGGTGACACCGAGAATGGAAAGTAGATTGCTGACCGTCGTGCCTGGGCTTCTGTGGATGAAATGGATCGCCCGGTGATGGGCGCGCCCATAGCCCTTCTGGGCGAGTATTCTGTCAGGATCGGCGGTGAAGCCGCGATAGGCGAAAAACATCGCCTCGATCCCCTTGCGCAGCTGTTCGTCCGTCAGGAAAAGCCGGCTCTCATCTCCGCTCAGACCCCTGGCGCCACCTTCGGCCATCACTCATACTCCCCGATCACATTTCTCTGCCTTTGCGGGCAGTTTATGTCAGCTTTATTGACATTCCAAGAATCAATTCGTAAACAATGCCAGAATTCGCGCAATATTATGTCCGAAACGGACTAATTCAGCGCAATTTTGCGAAACTTCCGAGCGGGAAAGGAAAGCAGATGGCGGAAGCAGCATATGACGACCGCGACGGCGTTATCTGGATGAACGGCAAGCTCGTGCCCTGGCGCGAGGCCAATGTGCATATCCTCACCCATGCGCTGCATTACGCCTCTTCCGTGTTCGAGGGCGAGCGGGCCTATGGCGGCAAGATCTTCAAGAGCCGCGAACATTCCGAGCGCCTTCACAATTCCGCCCGCCTGATCGATTTCGAAATCCCCTGGACGGTGGATGAAATCGAAGCCGCCAAGCAGGAGGTGCTCGCCGCTTCCGGGCTCGAAGACGCCTATGTGCGTGCCGTCGCCTGGCGCGGAGCGGGGCCCGACATGGGCGTGGCCTCGGCCCGCAACCCGGTGCAGCTTGCCATCGCCGCCTGGGAATGGGGCGCCTATTACGGCGATGCCAAGATGAAGGGCGCGAAGCTCGACATCTCGAAGTGGAAGCGCCCGAGCCCCGAAACCATCCCGAGCCATGCCAAGGCGGCCGGGCTCTACATGATCTGCACCATGTCCAAGCACGCGGCCGAGGCCAAGGGATGCTCGGACGCGATGATGTTCGATTACCGCGGCTATGTGGCCGAGGCCACCGGCGCAAACATCTTCTTCGTGAAGGATGGCGAGGTGCATACGCCAACGCCCGATTGCTTCCTCAATGGCATCACCCGCCAGACGGTGATCGGCCTTCTGAACGATCGCCAGATCAAGGTGCACGAGCGCCACATCCTGCCCGAAGAGCTCGAGGGCTTCCAGCAATGCTGGCTCACCGGCACCGCCGCCGAGGTCACGCCCGTCGGCCAGATAGGCGACTGGAATTTCGAAGTTGGCGAACTCACCCGTTCCATTGCCGAGGATTACGAAAAGCTCGTGCGAGCCTGATCCCTGCTTTTCATCGCCGGCCACAGCGGAGATATCGCGATGACAGCCCGCGACGCGCAAATCATGGGATTGCGAATGGGGAAATCTACCGGGGTGTCTGCGTTGTCTTCGGTGCCGAATGACGAGGGGGCCAGCCCCCTCGGACCCCGGAGTATTTCCCCCAAGATGAAGATCAGGCCGGACCGCGCTTATTCGAAGTCGCAGGGTCATTTCCGATGACTGGTGGAGGTGGCCTGCACAGGTGCGAGTGAGCGTGGGATCGATGGGGCCTGACCCTAATACAGCCGGTCTTGTTTCAGAAACCTTCGCGCGGCCTCAACTGCACGCGCCCCATAGAGCGCCATTTCCCGGCTTTCGGCACCGTAGCGCCCGATCACCCAACCGCAGGACGCCAATGTGCGCAGGGTGATGAAAGCATGAAGAAGCGCCGGATCGCCCGGCAAGGGGCGCTCCGAGGCATAGCCTTCAAGCAGCGCGTCCGCGAGCGCGGCGGCATTTCCCTCCTGCCAGTTTTGCGCCATGGCCACACCGAGATCATACATCCGATATCCGAAAGCGCCGTCATCAAAATCGATGAGCCGCAGGTGATTGCCTTCCACGAGCACATTCTCGCGCAGGGCATCGGCATGGATGAGGCCGAAATCACAGTCTGCTTCAGGCTCTAACATGGCCGAAAGTGTGCTTCTTGCTTCCTGCAACAGGGCCACGCCATCCTTTCCCAGAGCCGGGTTTTCCCAGAAACGGCCCCAATGTGGCGCCTTGCCCAGGAGGCTCTGCCTGTCCAGACGGGGGCGGGTGAAACCTGCCGGCAGGGGCATGGCATCGCTGAGATTGTGCAGGCGGGCAAGGGCACGCCCGAGGCCGTTATAGAGCCTGATCTGCTGCGCGGGCTCCCATGGCAATGGCTTTCCGCCCTCCCCGAGCGGCACGCCGGTGCACCATGTCACCAGCGAAGCCACGCGCGTGCCTTGCGCGATCAGGTCACCCTCGAGCGTGCGCAGAGGGCGAGGCACATCCATTCCAGCCGCATGCAGCCACTCGGTCCACAGCATTTCGGAGCGGATCGCTTCCCCGCTCTGATACCCCGGCCTGTGCAGGCGCAGCGCCGCCGGCCGGCCCTCCGGCCCGCGCACCTCGAACACGATGTTTTCACGTTTCTTGACAAGGCGAGGCACCTCTCCTGAGAGCCCCCAATGGGCAAGAGCGGCGCGGGCAAGCTCCACAGCCTCCCGCGCCTTCACAGAGCCTCTCCGAGTGCCGCTTCAAGCGTATCGGCCAGAAGATCGGCGTTCTCACGGGAAAACACGAGCGGCGGGCGGATCTTGAGGATGTGGTCATGCCTTCCAGCGCTGTGCACAAGCACACCGCGCCGGCGCATTTCATTCACCAACCTTGCGCAAGATGCCGTTGCCGGCCGATCGTCTTCCATCAGCTCCAGCCCCAGAAACATTCCCGCACCGCGCACATCGGCAACAACTTCATGGCGCGCACCGATCTCGCAGAGCCGCGCCAGAAGATAGCCTCCCACATCGCGGGCATTTTCCTGCAGGCCTTCATCCTCGATCACCTGGAGCGTTGCCAGAGCGGCGGCAGCGGCCACCGGATTGCCGCCGAAGGTGTTGAAATATCGGAACTGCTCCTGGAAGGCTTCGAGAATCTCCGGGCGCGTCACGACAGCCGCCGCCGGGTAGCCGTTGGCCATCGGCTTGCCCATGGTCACGATGTCCGGCGTGAAGCCGAGGCGCTCATGGCCCCAGAAATGGCTGCCGAGCCGGCCAAAACCCGGCTGCACTTCGTCGGCGATCACGAGGCCGCCTGCGAGATGCACGGCCTCGACCGTGCGATCGAGAAAGCCGCGCGGAAGCGTGGGGAAGCCCTCATTTGCGAAATAGGGGCAGAGTATCAGCCCCGCAAACCCATGCGGCGAGGCCTGAAGATCGGCGATTGCAGTCTCTACTTCGGCGCAAAAGGCTTCCGCCTGCTTCTCCGGGCTGCCCCCAATGGGCGCGAGATTGTCAGGCGCCGGCACCTTGCGCACATGATCGCCGAAGCCGCCGACAGGCACCTTGCGGGCATTGAGTTGACTCACCGCAGAAGTATTGCCGTGATAGGTGTTATCGGTGCCGATGAAGCCGCGATTGCCGGTGACGGCCTCGGCCATGCGCAGGGCCACGTCATTGGCCTCGGAGCCTGTGCAGACCATGATCATCGCGGAAAGCCCGCCGCCAAGCCGCGCCGTGAGCCGCTCACCATAATCAAGGATCAGATCATGCACATAGCGGGTATGGACATTGAGCGTGGCCGTCTGGCGCGCGATCGCATCCACCACGCGCGGGTGGCAATGGCCCACATGGGGCACGTTGTTGTAGCAATCGAGATGGGGCCGGCCCTCGCGGTCATAAAGCCACACGCCCTCGCCGCGCACCGGGGCAAAGGGCTCTTCATAGAAGGTGGTGACATGGCGGCCGAGAAGCCGGCGGCGCCGTGCTATCAGATCTTCCCCGCTCATTCCTCCCCCCTCACGCGCCCGCGCAGGGCCTTGATCTGCCCGCGTTTCACCTTCCCTTCCACGCGCCTGCGTTTCGAGGCAAGGGTGGGGCGCGTTTTCACCCGGCGCTTCGGCGCGATCAAGGCCCTTTCGATCAGTTCTCGCAGGCGCTCGCGCGCGATCTCGCGATTGCGGGCCTGGCTGCGGGTTTCCTCGGCGCGGATCACGATGGCGCCGTCGCTTGTCCAGCGCCGGCCGGCCAGGCGGCGCAGGCGGGCCTTTACCGCAGGCGCAAGATGCGGGCTGCGCTCCGCCTCGAAGCGCAATTCCACGGCCGAGGAAACCTTGTTCACGTTCTGCCCGCCCGGCCCCGAGGCGCGGGTGAAGCTTTCGCTCAGTTCCCAATCGGCAAGGATGATTTCATCATTGATCCGCAACATGGGGCGAGATTAGAGCCTGCGGGCCGAAACGGAAAGAGCCCCCGCGGCGCTCGCGGGGGCTCTCCTCGAGAATCGGAGGTGGCAAGCGGGCAAACAGGATGCCCGGAGCCGAGAGTCCGGATAGGGGGGCTGCCCCCTAGGCGTTCCCTCCGCTCGTAACCTTTACCAGCTGCTCCTGTTTCCCAATGATCATTGGCACCTCCTTTCTGGTTGTTTCCGGTAAGGAGAGCCTGCCACAGATCTGGCAGATGTCAAAACAATTCACGCAACATGTGGTGAAAGTTTCGTGACGATCATGCGGAAAGGCACCAGCGCCACCACGGCAAGCGAGAGCTTCACCAGCCAATCGGCGGTGGCCAACGAAACCCAGAGCGGCACATCGGGGCCGAATCCGAGGAGCGGCAGGGCCTCATTGGCCCAAGCCACGTCATTGCCGGGCTCGATGAACGCAAGCGCCGCCGAAAAGGCGATGGTGAAGAAGATAGCCGTATCCACGGCCGAGCCCACGAGCGTGGAGGCGAGCGGCGCGCGCCACCATTTGCCCTCGCGCAGACGGTGGAAGATCGCCACATCCAGAAGCTGGGCGGTGAGGAAGGCAAGGCCCGAGCCGAGCGCGATGCGCAGGGTCACCAGCGGCCCGTATTCTCCCACGATCTGCGTGCCGATGAAGGAGCAGACAAGGCCCACCGCAAAGCCCGCCAGCACCACCTTGCGGGCGGCAGCAGGGCCGTAGAGACGGTTCATCACATCGGTTACCAGGAAGGCGAAGGGATATGTGAATGCCCCCCAGGTGAGCCACTGGCCGAAGAGGAACTGAACGAGGATGTTGCTGGCCACCACGATCGCGGCCATGGCGATGACGCCAGGAAGGATATTGCGCATGTATCTGATCCGTTTTGACAAGGTTGCGGAGACTTGGCCGCACTGGCGCGACGCGCCCTGATAGCGGCGAGATGGGTTCAGGGCAAGCGGAATTCAACGATTTCGGTGCGTTGCTGATGGCTGAAATTGTCGTCCGAGATCATGGTGAGGCGAATGTGCCCGCCCGAATCGCGCCAGACGGAAAGACCTTCGAGATTGTCATGGGCGCCGATCGGGGTTTCGAGAATGATTGCCTCATCGGTGATCTTGTCATCAGATACTTTAAAGCGGCGCACCCGGCTCGCGAAGGCCAGCGCGCCGATATTGTATCGCTCCAATATGTAGAGAAGGCCATCGGGCCCGAAATCGGCACCAACCGGCCTGAAATTGCCCCGCCCCGGAATCGCAAAGGGGACGGACCAGCCCCCATCCCTGAAACGGTAAACGGAATGATCCCCGCTGCGGGTATCCGGGGCTTCGGCGAGTGTGTAGAGGCTGCCATCCGGGCCGATGGCAAGCGCCTCAAGCCCCGCGTTACCCGCGAGCCCGATGAAGCGGCGGTAGGCCGGAACCCAGCGCGCCCGGCAGGCGGGGCTGCAATAGGCCCAGATACGGCTGGCTCCTTCGAAGGAAACGAGGATCGTCCCATCCTTGCCAACGGCCAAGCCTTCGGCATCCCTTTCCCGCCCTTTCGCGATCGGGCGTCCCTTCGGATCCTTCAGCGGGACAAACCCCTCCGGCGCAATGCCTCTGATCCGGCCTTTCCCATCCCGTTCAAGGCGGCCGGTGAGCAGATGGGCGTGATCGGTCACGGCATGGAAGCGGCGGCCATCGGGCGAAATCTCGAAGCCGGAAAATCCGCCGAATGCCTTATCAGGCATATGCAGCACGATCTGACCGACCATTTGCGCTGCGGTGAGCTTTTGCGCGGATACCGGCACGGAGGCCAGCCAGATGGCGGCCAGGCCGGCGAGCGCTCGCGTCAGCGCGATTTCAGCACGCGGCTGCATTGGCGCGGAAGATCGTCGAGCGTGAGTTCGCGCCGGGGCTTGGGCGGCGGGGCATTCGGATCGGGGGGTGGGGGGTTGAGGATGTCATCCACCCATTTCTGAGCCGCATCGCAGCCGTCGCCCGGCGGCGGGGGAGCCTGATCCTTGCAGGCGCGCGCGCCTTTCGGGCATTTCAGGCGCACATGGAAATGATAGTGGTGCCCCCACCAGGGGCGAATCTTGCGCAGCCAGCGCCGATCGCCCCTCTCATCCTTGCACATCTGCACCTTCGCGCCGGGAAAGATGAAAATGCGGGCCACGCGGGGATCCTGTGCTGCGGCTTTCAGGATTTCATGCTGGAAGCGGCCCCAGCGCGCATTCACGAAAGCCCCTTTCATCCGGCGCATGGAAACGGCCGAGAGCTTCTCGCGCTCGGCGCGGCTGAGATCGAGCCGCATGGCCGGCATCAGCCAGATATCCGCATCAAGCCCGATCTGGTGCGAGCGGTGCCCGCTTTTCATCGGCCCGCCCCTGGGCTGCGACATGTCGCCGATATAGAGCCCCGCCGCGCCGAGCGCGCGCGCCTTGCGGCTCAGGTCTCTGACGAAATCCACCATCTCGGGATGCGCCCAGTTGCGATTGCGCGAAAGGCGCATGGCCTGCCATGTGGGCCCGCTCTCGGGCAGCCGCACCGCGCCGGCAAGGCACCCCCTGGCATAGCTGCCATATGGCGCAGGGCGCATATGCGCGGGGCCCTTGGCGGCGCCGAAATATTTCTTTGCCGGCGTCTCTGCCTTCAGAGCTCCGGCGAGGGAAATGGCGAGTATCGCTATCAGGAAGCCTGCCCGGCCCATTCGTTTCTGTCTCCTTCCGCCTTTACCCAGCGTAACAGGAAAAGGGCCAGGATGAACAGCCCGATCAGCGGCGAAACCCCGATCCGCGGGCTGTTGCTGAAATAGGTCACGAGGCCGATCATGGCCGGGGCCAGAAATGCGGTGGCCTTGCCCGAAAGCGCATAAAGGCCGAAAGCCTCGGTGGGGCGCTCGGGATGGGCATGGCGCACCATCATCGAGCGCGAAGCCGATTGCAGCGCACCGCCGGCCGCGCCGATGGTGGCGCCGAGGATGTAGAATACGATATCGGGCAGCAATGAGCCTTCAGCGAGCGGAATTCCGAAGAAGGATTTGCGCGACATCCCCACGATCACCGCCGTCACCACCGCCAGCACGATGATGTTGAAGCGAATCACGGGCTTGGGGCCGAAGGCCCTGTCGGCCAGCCCGCCGAACCATGTGAAAATCGCGGCACTGACGGCGCCGATGATGCCGAACACGCCGATATTGGTGATCGACCAGTTCAGAACCAGGGTCGCATATACGCCCCCGAAGGCATAAAGCGCGTTAAGCGCATCGCGGTAAAGCATGGATGAGGCCAGATAGGCGGCGAGGCTCCTGCGCCGGGCGATGGACCTGATCGAGCGCATGAGCTCCGCAAGCGCGGCGCGCGTATTGCCCGGATTCTTGCTGCGCTCGTCCTTCACCCACATGAAGAAGGGGATCATGAACACGATATACCAGATCGCCGCGAACGGCCCCACGAAGCGCGTGCCCTCCCGCATTGTGGGATCAAGAAGGCCGAAGCCCGGATCAAGGCCGATCAGGGTCTTGCCATTCTCCTGTTCGACAAAAAACAGAAGCATGATGAAGAGCGAGATCACCCCCCCGAGATAGCCAAGCGCCATTCCAGAGCCTGAAATATGGCCCACTTCCTTGTCATCCCCGAGGCCGGGGAGCATGGCGCTCACGAAGATCAGGGAATATTCCGCCCCCAGCATGGCGATGCCGAAGGCGATGAGGGAAAGCCAGAGGGTGGAGCCATCGGGCATTGTCCACCACAGCGCCCAGGTGCCGGCAACATAGAGCACCGAAAAGGCCATGATCCAGGGGATGCGGCGGCCGGTGTTATCGGCAAAAGCGCCGAGGATCGGCGCGGTGAAGGCGATGAAGAGCCCGGTTGCCGTCTGCCCGAGCGACCACACGCTTTGCGCGCGTGCATCGGCCACCTCCTGCACAAGGCCTGTGCCCACGAAATACTGCGTGGCCACGGAGGCGAAATAGGGGCCGAATACGAAGGTGAGGATCAGGGTATAGAAGGGCTGGTTGGCCCAATCGAAGAAATACCATCCCAAGATGCGCTTACGCGGCGAAATCTCTGCCATCTCGTTACTCCGTCCCTGTTCCCTGGTGCCGTTATGGCAGGCAATTCGCCGGCCATGCAAGCCAAGGTTGCGAATGTCTGCCCTATTTCAGGGGCGGCCAGGGCCGCGTTGCCTCCGCTTCGATCCAGTTGCGGACCCATTCGGGCAAGGGCGGGCTTTTCGCCTCCAAGCCCATGGCGGCCGCAACCCTTGCAGGAGGCACGATGCCTTCCGGCCCGGTTGCGGCGGCGCGCAGAAGCATGTGATTGGCGCATTTCTCCCCAAGCCATATGCCCTGTTCCAGATAGAGGAAGCGCTCATCCCAGCCGATGGCGCGCGAACGCATCTCGAAGCGCTGCATGGCCCGAACCCGGGCCCGATAGCGCACCGAAACGCCCGCCACCGTCAGCCCCCAGCCATTCCGGCGCAGCGCGGATACAAGCCCGAGGCGCCGGGCCATCGGTATGCGGCCGAGATCATAGAGGGTGAGCGTGCGGCCGTTGTTGAGCTCCCGCCACGGATCGAGATCCCAGGGCCAGCAGATGTGATGGGAAACATGCGCCTCCCCAATGGCGAGGGGCGGATCCTTGCGGTGCACCCAAAGCTCTTTCGCCATCCTGAAAAATGGATACATCGCGCCCTCCCTGCCGTGGCGGCAGGATTGGCAGCAAGCACGCCAAGGTCAAGCCGGACGTTACGGAACCCGGTGCGGCGAAACGCTTGCACATCGGCCTTCGCCCCATTACCTCTTGGCAGACGCAAGGCAGCCACCGGAGACCACCACATGCAATCGCTTTTCGAAATCATCATGATGCTGCTCAATCTCCTGTGGTTCATCATGATCGTGCACATCATCATGAGCTGGCTGATCAGCTTCGAGGTGCTCAATCTGCGCCAGCCGCTGGTGGCCCAGATCTGGTATGCGCTGAACAGGCTCCTCGAGCCGATCTATCGCCCGATCCGCCGCATCCTGCCGCCCACCGGCGGGATCGATTTCGCGCCGCTCGTGGCTTTCATCATCCTGATCATCATCAAGACGATCCTGATCAACAACATGGGTTTCTTCTATCGCTAGCAGGCCCGCGCCATGAACGCCGAAACCCATCTTGCGGAAATTTTCGGCTTCAATGCCTTTCGTCCGGGCCAGCGCGAGATCGTGGAGGCTGTGGCGAAGGGGCGCGATGTGCTGGCGATCATGCCCACGGGCGGGGGCAAATCGCTCTGCTATCAGCTGCCGGCGCTGTTGCGTGATGGCGTCACGCTGGTGATCTCTCCCCTGATTGCGCTGATGCGCGATCAGGTGCGGGCGCTGCGTGAAGCCGGAGTGGAAGCCGGTGCGCTCACCTCGCACAACAGCGAGGCGGAGAGCGAGGCGGTTTTCAAGGCCCTGCACGAAGGCCGGCTGAAGCTTCTCTATCTCGCCCCCGAGCGGCTCGCCTCGGCAGCTGCGCGCGACATGCTGCGGCGCGCCGCCATAAGCCTGATCGCGGTGGATGAGGCCCATTGCGTTTCCCAATGGGGCCATGATTTCCGCCCCGATTACCTGCGCATCGGTGATCTGCGCCGCGCGCTCGATGTGCCCCTCGCCGCCTTCACGGCAACAGCCGATGCAGAAACCCGGGCCGAGATCATCGCCCGCCTCTTCGATGGCCGCGAGCCGGAAATCTTCATTCAGGGATTCGACCGCCCAAACATCCACCTCGCCTTCGAGGCGAAGAACGGCCCCCGCCGCCAGATCCTGGCATTTGCCGGTACGCGCCGGGGGCGGGCGGGGATCGTCTATTGTGCCACCCGCGCGAAGACGGAAACGCTCGCCCGCGCTCTCACCGAAGAAGGCCATCCGGCCTGCGCCTATCATGGCGGCATGGAGGCCGATCAGCGCCGCGCCGTGGAAGCGCGCTTTCAGCAGGAAGACGGCCTGATCGTTGTCGCCACCGTGGCCTTCGGCATGGGGGTGGACAAGCCCGATATCCGCTGGGTGGCCCATGCCGATCTGCCGAAATCGATCGAGGCCTATTATCAGGAGATCGGCCGCGCGGGCCGCGATGGCGCACCGGCCGAAACGCTCACGCTTTTCGGTGCCGACGATATCCGCCTGCGCCGCGCCCAGATCGATGAAAGCCTCGCGCCGCCCGAACGCCGCGCCGCCGATCACGCGCGCCTCAATGCCCTCCTCGGCCTTGCCGAAGCGCAATCCTGCCGCCGTCAGGTGCTCCTGCGCTATTTCGGGGAGGAAAGCGGCCCTTGCGGCAACTGCGACAATTGCGAGCGCCCTCCAGAGGTGTTTGACGGCACGACGGCCGTGCGCAAGGCGCTTTCGGCGATCCTGCGCACGGGCGAGCATTTCGGCGCCGGGCACCTGATCGATATCCTCACCGGCAACGAGACGGAAAAGGTGCGCGCCCGCGGCCACGATCGCCTGCCCACCTTCGGCGTGGGAAAGGAACACGGCCGCGCGGAATGGCAGGCCATCTTCCGCCAGATGATGGGTCATGATCTCATCCGCCCCGATCCCGAACGCCACGGCGCGCTCAGGATGACAGAAGCCGCCCGCCCGATCCTGCGTGGCGAATCGGAAATCACGCTGCGCAAGGACGCGCTCAGGAAAGCCGCCCAGCGCCGCCCCGCCGCCAAGGCGCTCGTGAGCGAGGAAGATGCGCCCCTCCTTTCGGCGCTGAAGGCAAAGCGCCGCGCCCTGGCGGAAAGGGCCGGCCTGCCCGCCTACATGATCTTCAACGATCGCACCCTGATCGAAATGGCCGAGGCCCGCCCCGCAACGCCCGACGAGATGATGAAGATCACCGGCGTTGGCGCGAAGAAGCTGGAAAGCTACGGGGCGGATTTCCTCGAGGTGATCAACGGCGCGGCCCCGCCCGAACAGCACCCGGCGCGGCGAAGGCTTGCCGGGCGCGGAGCAGGCAGCCTTTATGATCGCCTGGCCGAAGTGCAGCTTCAGTTGGTGCGGGGAGCAGACGGGCTGCAAAAGCCGATGAGCTGCCCCGCCTCGCTGCTTGCAAAGATTGCGGAGGCGCGCCCGCGCGATGAGGCTGCAATGCTGCGCATTCTCGGCGAGCGCCGTGCCGAGAGGTTCGGCGCCGCCTTCATGGAAATCCTGCGCGCGTTCGATTAGGCTCGCGGCGCGCAATCAGGGAGGGCAAGGATGCTCGTTGTGGTTTCTCCGGCCAAGAGGCTTGACATGACGCCGGTTTCAACACCGGGTGCGACGCAGCCCCGCTTCGCATCCGAGGCATTGGAACTGGCCGAAATTGCACGCGGGCTTTCGCCCGGTGATCTCATGAAGCTGATGAACATCAGCGAGAAGCTCGCCCGCCTGAATGCCGGGCGGTTTGCGGCTTTCAGCCAGGATCCCGCGCCGGACGCGCAAAAACCCGCCATCCTTGCATTCGCCGGTGATACCTATACCGGCCTCGATGCCGGCACGCTGGACGAACCCGCGCTGGATTGGGCTCAAACGCATCTTCGTATTCTCTCCGGGCTCTACGGTCTGCTCCGCCCGCGCGATCTCATTCAGGCCTACCGGCTGGAAATGGGCAGCCGCCTTGAAAATCCACGTGGCCGCACGCTTTACGAATACTGGGGGCCGCGCATCGCCGAGGCTCTCAACGCTGATGCGCAGGCCGCCGGGACGGATGTCCTGGTGAACTGCGCTTCGGTGGAGTATTTCAGCGCGGTCGATCCCGATGCGCTGAGCCTGCGCGTGATAACGCCCGTATTCATGGAAGAGCGCGGCGGGCAGGCGAAGATCGTGAGCTTCTTTGCCAAGAAGGCGCGCGGAGCAATGGCGCGCTTCATGGTTGAAAATCACCTGACGGATCCCGAAAGCCTGAAGGAATTCGATACCGGCGGCTATCGCTTTCAGCCCGACATGAGCGAGGGCGATCGCTGGGTTTTCCTGCGCGGTTACCCGGAAGGCTGATCCAGAAGCGGGGGATCGAAGGCCACAAGCTCCACCGTATTGCCCTCGGGATCTTCGGTGAAGATACCGCGCCAGCCGACCCAGCCGAAATGCTCCACCCGGAAGGGCTGGCCGATCTCCTCATGCCAGCGTATCACCGCGTCCTGCTCACCAAACGACAGGGAAGGGGCGATGTGATGCAAGGTGGAAACGCCTTCAGGCGCCCCCCCTGAACAGCGCAAGGATCGCCCTGTGCCCGCCAAAACCTGGGCCGATCCGCAGAAAGATGATATCGGGACTGTGACGCCCTTCCATTCGTTCAAGCCCGATGGCTCCCTCGTAGAAGGCGGCCATCCCCTCGGGATCACGACAGTGCAGCGCGATAGCGCAGCGCGATCTCACCCAATGCGCGGGGGCGAAAGCCGTGCCGCGCCGTATAGCCGGGCTTTTCCATCCCGCTTCATCGCATGGGCGGGAAAGGGCCGCAACTCACTCGGCCGCCGGCAAGGCAGCGCCGGCTTCCCTTTCAGCCTCGGGCAGAACGGGAAGCGCCTCCTCGGGCCGCAATTCCTCTATCTTGCCGATGATTGCCGCCTTGCGCAGCGGCTTGGTGAGATAATGATCGAGCCCTGCCGCCATGATTTCCTCGCCATCGCCATCCATCGCATGAGCGGTGAGCGCCACGATCGGCACATGCGCCCCGGTTTCCTTCTCGATCTCACGAATGGCACGGGTCGCCTCCTTGCCGTCCATCTCGGGCATGGAAATATCCATGAAGATCATGTCGGGCCCGAATTCCCTATAGGCCTCCACCGCCTCGCGGCCATTGTTGGCAAAGCGGAGCTCTATCTCCAGATCCTTGACCATCTTGGAGAAAACAAGCTGATTGGTGCGGTTGTCCTCCGCCGCCAGCACGCGCATTCGGCGCGGGGCCGGATTGCCGCCCGCTTCGCCACCATCCAGTCCATTTATCTGATCCGAAAAGCGGAATTCATCCGCCGCTGCCAGGTCATTTTTGGGGGGCTCTTCGTCGATCCCCAGCATTTCGCCTCTCGGAGGCTCCGCCATTTCCGCGGCGCCGTTGCCGGGCGCAGGCAGCTTTTCCTCAAGCCTCTGCAGGGCGGTATAGAGTTCGCGCGGCAGAGCCGGCTTCCTGATCACCAGATCCGCAACACCGCCATCGGGATTGGCATCGGAAGCGAGAAGCACCACCGGCGCTTCCCCCGCCGCCGCTTTCAAGGCAGAAATCAGATCCGAAACGTCCATGTCCGGCGGCGTCTGATCGGCGAAGATCACATCAAAGGCCCCGAGATCATGGTTGAGGGCTGCCTCGCCGGATTTGAGGCACTCGACCTCCAGCCCGAACACCTCGAGCTGGCGGGCAAGCAGGCCCTGCGCCGTTTTCTCGGCATCGATAATGAGCGCCCTTTGCATCCTTGCAAGCGGGCGCAGCTCTGGCACTTCGCCTTCCTCGGCGACCGGAAGCGTGATATGCAATCCGAAGCAGGAGCCCTTCCCCGGCTCGGATTCGACCCAGATCTCGCCCCCCATCTTTTCAACCAGCTGGCGGGTGATCGCGAGGCCGAGCCCGGTGCCGTCGAAGCTGCGGTTGCGCTCATCCTCCACCTGGTTGAACTCGCCGAAAATGTGATCCACCATGTCTTCGGGGATGCCTATGCCGGTATCCTCAACGGTGATGTGAATGCGCCGCGCGTGCCCCTCGTCCACCTCGAGCCCCACGACCCGCACCAGAACATGGCCTTCGGCAGTGAATTTCACCGCATTGCCGAGCAGATTGGTAAGAATCTGGCGGATCCGCCCGGGATCGCCGATGTAGCGTGT
>JALVEX010000290.1 GCA_027030435.1 Paracoccaceae bacterium | reverse complement strand
CAGGAGAAGGGCCAGCAGACGTGCCCGATCGCTGCCCTTGGGCTCGGCCGCCTCAAGGAATTGCCGGGCCGGTGCCGTGGCGTCCACCAGATCTTCGCCATCAAGGAGGAAGACCGTTTCTCCCTCATCCTCCGGCGCGGTTCGCCTGTGCATTCGCCCTGGCCGCCAGCGGGGCGCGATCCAGAGCGCCAGAAGCGCTGCGATGAGGGAGATCCCAAATGTGAGGATGAGTGCGAGGGGCGACAGTGCCTGCATATGGGATACCGCGATTGCTGCATGAATGGTGCCAGTTTGGCGGCTAATGGTTAATGCCGTGTTAACCACATGCGGCAAGCGCGGCGCAGGCAGGCCCTTCAGCCGGTGAGCGGCCTGTTTTCTCCCAGGGCGTGGCGATATTCGGCCTCTTCAATGGCGATCACGTGATAGGGCCAGTGAACGACCACCAAGGCCCCGCATTTCTCGGGGCGTTCATCGGCGCTCAGGAAGGGATCCGAACAATTGTCGAAATCAAGTTTGGCTCCGGAACGTTCCAGAAGGGTCTTGGCAATGAAAAGGCCGAGCCCCATGCCTTCGTATTCAGGGCGTCGGGCCTGTTCCTCCGCCGATTTGCCGTGGCGCATGAAAGGATCGCCGATGCGCCCGATAAGGTGGGGCGGAAAGCCTTCGCCATCGTCCGTTATGCGCACCATGATCCGCTCGCGCGAATAGCGCGCTTCGATCCAGACATTGCCCTTTGCGAAATCCACGGCGTTCTGGATCAGGGTGCGCAGGCCATGAATGATCTCGGGCGCGCGGCGCATTTCCGGCTCCTGGGCAGGTTCGCCCGGATCGGGTGCGATATCGAAATGCAACGCCTTGCCGCGATCCATATGCGGCGCGGCGGCTTCTTCGAGAAGGGCCGAGAGCGGGGCATATCTGAGCATCAGATCCTCCTTTCCGGCCTGCCCCATGGAGCGCAGGATATCGCGGCACCTGTCGGCCTGATCGCGAATGAGGCGCGCATCCTCGGCGAGTTCGGGATGTGCCTCGAGATCCTCCATCAATTCCGTGCTGGCCAGCTTGATCGTTGCAAGCGGCGTGCCCAGCTCATGCGCCGCCGCGGCAACGACCCCCCCGAGATCGGTAAGTTTCTGCTCGCGATCAAGTGCCATCTGCGTTGCCAGCAGGGCGTGTGACATGGAGCGGATCTCGTTTGTCACGAGGCGGGCATAAAAGCCGAGAAAAATGGCTCCGATCACGATCGAAGCCCAGAAGCCGAAGATGAAGATCGGCGGCATGTGCAGTTCGGTTCCGTCACGGGTGTGCAGCGGCATGTGATGAAAGCCGAGAATGGAAACGGCTATGATCGCAATGGCGCCCACAAGAAGCGTTGCACGCAGATCAAGCACGGACGCGGCAATGGTGACAGGCGCAAGGATGAGGAGCGCAAAGGGGTTGTTCAGCCCGCCGGTGAGATAGAGGAGAACGGAAAGCTGAAGAATATCGAACAACAGCATGAATGCAGCTTCCCGATCCGTGAGGCGCTTGTTCTGGGGATAGAGTGCCATCGCAATCAGATTGGCGGCGATGAGCGCACCGATGACGAGAAAGACAAGCCCGAGATCAAGGGCAATTTCAAAGGTGATGACCGCCATCGAAACGGCGATGATCTGCCCGATGATCGCGATCCAGCGGAGCACCACGAATGTGCGCAACCGGATGAAATCGCTTTGCGCCGTCTGGGTGAGGATTGAGGGGCTGCCGTCTGTCGTGTCCGCCATTTCATGCGCGCCTTTCATGGCATCAGGCTAGCGTATTGCAAAGCGCGCCGAAAGAGCGCATCTAACGGCCCGGAACAATACGGAGCCCGACATGCCCAGATCCCTGATAGCCATAGCCCTCGTCATCGCCGCCGCCCTCACCGGCCTTCTCCTCTACAAGACCTACTTCGCAGGTTCGGATGATCCCTTCGCGGCCTGCAGGACAAGCAAGATCGCCGGTGGTCCGGGAAATATCGGCGGCCCTTTCACGCTCGTGGACGAGAACGGAAATACCGTTACCGACAAGGACGTGATCACCGGCCCCACGCTCATCTATTTCGGATATACCTTCTGCCCCGATGTCTGCCCGCTCGACAATGCGCGCAACGCCGAAGCGGTGCGCATCCTCGAAGAGCGCGGGATCGAGGTGAAACCGGTGTTCATCTCGATCGACCCGGAACGCGATACCCCCGAGCAGCTGCGCGAATTCACCGATGTGATGCACCCGCGCATGCTGGGCCTCACCGGTACGCCGGAGCAGGTCAAGGCGGCTTCGAAAGCCTATCGGACCTATTACAAGAAGCAGGAAGATGGCGATCCCGAATACTACCTCATGGATCATTCCACCTATACCTATTTCATGATGCCGGGATACGGGTTCGTCGATTTCTTCGATCGCAACGTGACACCCGAAGAAATGGCCGATCGCCTCGCCTGTTTCATCGAAGCCGCCAGGAAGTGATCCCGCGCCGAAACCGGCCACATACAGCATGAGATGGCGATCACTGGTCGATAAATATCCCCGCCGGAGGCATCCCGCGCCATGGTTTCGCTTGACGGCGGCTTCGGGGTTCAAGCGGCTGGGCCATGCCCCTAACGCCGCTTGCCCCCGAGGATCTGGCCAAGCACCTCGAGGAGCACTCGCTCGGCCGTGTCGTCTCCCCGGCGCCGGCGTCCGGGCTGGGCGGGGGGAGGTGCGGGCGGTGCCGGAGGTTGCGGGGTTATCATCGGCAGCGGGCGCGGCTCCTTTCCCGCCTCCACACGCTGCATGGTCTCGCGCCAGATATCGGCGGGCAGCCCGCCCCCGGTAACGCCCTTGAGCGGCGTGTTGTCGTCATAGCCCATCCATACGCCCGTCACGTAATCGGCCGTGAAGCCGATGAACCACGCATCGCGCGCGGCCTGGGTGGTGCCCGTCTTGCCGGCGGCCTGCCAGCCCTTGAGGCGGGCGCGCCGCCCGGTCCCGCGTTCGATCACCTGGTTCATCATGTAGGTGAGCTGGCGGGCGGCGTTCTCCGAGATCACCCGCTCGCCCATGCCGCCTTCCTGGGCGAAGAGATCCTCGTCATCCCCCCGCAGCTTCAGCCCCGTGATGCCGTAAGGCTCCACGCTGCGCCCGCCGTTCAGGATGCCCGCATAGGCGCTTGTCATTTCGATCAGCGTGGCTTCCGATACCCCAAGCGCCAGCGCCGGGCCCTTGGCGAGATCGCTCTCGAGGCCGAAATCGGCCGCCACCCGGCGCACGTTTTCAAGCCCCATTGCCATGGCCACGCGCACGGTGGCCGTGTTGAGCGATCGCATCAGGGCTTCGGCAAGCGTGACCTCGCCATAATACTTCCCGCCATAATTCTTCGGAGACCAGGGCCCGGAGCCGGGAATATTGATGGTGAGCGGTGCATCGAGCACGCGATCGTTGTAGCTGTAGCCCATTTCGAGCGCCGTGGCGTAAACGAAAGGCTTGAAGGTGCTTCCCGGCTGGCGCAGGGCCTGGGTCGCGCGGTTGAAGGCGCCCGAAACCTTCGTTTCCCGCCCGCCCACCATGGCGCGCACCGCCCCGTCGGCCGACATGACGATGATCGCGGCCTGTGCCTTGGAGCCCGGCTTCACCTTCGTATCGAACACGAATTTCAACGCCTCTTCCGCCGCCTGCTGGATCTTCGGATCGAATGTGGTGCGGATGGTCACGTCCTCGGTGGTATCGCGGGTGAGGAAAGCCGGGGCGGAGCCCATGATCCAATCCGCGAAATAGCCACCCGCCCGCGCCGCCGCCGCCTTTGAGAGCCTGGCCGGATTGGCGCGGGCTTCCCTTGCCTCCTCGGCGGTGAGATAGCCCTGATCCTCCATCAGGCCGATGATCACATTGGCCCGATCCCGAGCGCGCTGCAGGTTGTTGGTGGGCGCATAGCGGGTGGGGGCCTTCAGAAGCCCTGCCAGCATGGCCGCTTCGGCCGGGTTCACATCCTTGGCGGATTTGCCGAAATAGCGCTGGCTCGCCGCTTCGAATCCGCGCGCCCCGCCGCCGAGGAAGGCGCGGTTGAGATAGATCGTCAGGATTTCATCCTTGGAATAGCGCGCCTCCAGCGCCAGCGCATAGACGGCCTCCTTCACCTTGCGCCAGAGCGAACCCTGCCGGCAATCGCGCTCATACTCTGCCTCGGATTTCCATTTCCCGGGATCATAGGGGCGGCCCATGCACAGGAGCTTCGCCGTCTGCTGCGATATGGTGGATCCGCCGTTGCCCGAAAGCGGCCCGCGCCCTTCGCGCAGATTGATGCGGATGGCGCTGGCGATGCCGCGCGGGGAAATGCCGAGATGGCGATAGAAGCGCTTGTCCTCGGTGGCGATGATGGCGTTCTTGAGATAGGGCGAAACGCTGTCAGCGGTAATCATGCCGCCGAACTGCTCGCCCCGCCAGGCAAACACCTTGCCATCGCGGTCAAGCAGGGTCACCGAGCCGCGCGCCCGGCCATCCACGAGCTTTTCCAGCGGCGGGAGGGTCGTGTAGTAATATCCGACAGCCAGCGCGACGATGATCGCGGTGACCGCACCGATGCGCCACGTCAGCCGCCAGGCCAGGCGCAGGAGCCAGCGAAGCGGAGCGAGGGCAAGCGCCGCCATTCCGCCTTTTCTCCGGCCCGCCTTCTTCCTGCGGCGTGCCGGGGCGCTCCCCGCCGCTTTCCGGTGGGCGGGTTTCTTCCTTTTTCTGGCAGCGGACGAATTGCGCCGCTCCGCCACAAGGGGCGGTCTTTTCTTGCCGGAACTGCTCATCAGACGCCTGTTTTCTGCTTGTTGTCGGGATCAGGATATATCTTCTCACACCGAATGTGGAGCTTCAGTGCGGGCCTTGGCTTTTTAATTATTGCTCAAAACTTGTGCAGCAATACCAATTTGTGCCTTTTTTGTGCATTTAAGGCCGGTTTGCCCTGCGCCAAGAGTTCAAAATACTTCCGCAATGCGCCTTTTCACGGTGTTTTCCCCCGGAATTCGCAGCCATTAGCAAGGGGGAATGATGTGAAACTCGTTATCGCGGCAATCAAGCCATTCAAGCTCGATGAGGTGCGCGAAGCGCTGACCGAGATCGGCGTGCGCGGAATGATGGTGACCGAGATCAAGGGCTTCGGCGCCCAGTCCGGCCATACCGAAATCTACCGCGGGGCAGAATACACGGTGAATTTCGTGCCGAAGGTGAAGATCGAGATCGGCGTTGCCGCCGACATGGTCGATCAGGTGGTGGAAACCATCGAGAAGAGCGCCCGCACCGGCAAGATCGGTGATGGCAAGATCTTCGTGCTCGATATCGAAAAGGCCGTGCGGGTGCGCACCGGCGAAACGGATGAGGATGCGCTCTGAGCGCCTACCTGTCAGAAAGAGGAATTTCAAGATGAACATCCGCAAGCTTCTTACCGCTTCCGCCGCGCTCTCCATTGCGGCACTTCCGGCCCTGGCCCAGGAGGCCCCCGTGCCGGACAAGGGCGATACCTCCTTCATGATGATCGCCACCGTTCTGGTGCTGTTCATGATCCTGCCGGGCGTGGCGCTCTTCTATGGCGGCCTCGTGCGCAGCAAGAACATGCTCTCGATCCTGATGCAGAGCACCGTGATCACCGCCCTGGTGATGGTGATCTGGGTGGTGTACGGCTATTCCTTCGCCTTCGGCGGCGGCACCAGCCCCTATTGGGGTGGCTTTGGCAAGCTGTTCCTTTCGGGCGTGACGATGGACAGCACCGCCGCCACCTTCACCGATGGCGTGGTGATCCCCGAATACGTGTTCATCGCCTTCCAGATGACCTTCGCCGCCATCACCGCGGTGCTGATCATCGGCGGCTTTGCCGAGCGGGTGAAATTCGGCGCCATCGTTCTTTTCATGGCGCTCTGGGTCACCTTCGTCTATTTCCCGATCGCGCATATGGTGTGGGATGGCTCCGGCCTGATCTTCAACATGGGCGCGCTTGATTTCGCCGGCGGCACCGTGGTGCATATCAACGCCGGGATCGCGGCGCTTGTGGGGGCGCTGATCATCGGCCCGCGCATCGGCCTCGGCAAGGACATGATGGCCCCCCACTCGATGACGCTGACCTTCGTCGGTGCGTCGATCCTCTGGGTCGGCTGGTTCGGCTTCAACGCCGGCTCCAATCTCGAGGCCACCGGCGGCGCCGCCCTCGCCATGATCAACACCTTCACCGCCACCGCCGGCGCGATCCTCGCCTGGGCGCTCATCGAGGCGATGGCGCGGGGCAAGGCTTCGATGCTCGGGGGCGCCTCCGGCATGATCGCGGGGCTCGTGGCGGTTACTCCTGCGGCTGGCTCTGTCGGCCCCATCGGCGCCATCGTGCTCGGCGCGATCGCTTCCGCTGTATGCTACTATTTCGTCGATGTGGTGAAGAACAAGCTTGGCTATGACGACAGCCTCGACGTGTTCGGCATCCACGGTATCGGCGGCATCATCGGCGCCATCGGCACCGGCATCTTCACCGCGCCTTCGCTCGGCGGCACCGGCGGTGAGGATTACTCCATGATGGGCCAGACGATGATACAGATCGAGGCCGTGGCCATTACCATCGTGTGGTGCGGCGTTATTTCGTTCATCCTCTACAAGATCGTCGATATGGTGATCGGTCTGCGGGTGAGCGAAGATGTGGAGCGTGAAGGCCTCGATCTCACCACTCACGGGGAATCCGCCTATCATTACTGAGTGATCGGGTCTTTGTAAGGGCGGAAAATGAGGGCAGGCCGGTGGGGCTCATCCCCCGCCGGTCTGTCTGATCGATGAAGCCCGGCTTGATGAGAATGGAGTTGCGATCGGTTCAGGATCAGGCTGATATGTCCTCCCTGTTCCATGATGAAAGCCGCCAAAACAGATGTTCCGTCGCCCGCGCCTCTTCGCGCTTCTCATGGCGCTTCTGCTTTTCTCTCTCGCCTCCCTGGCCGCCTATGTCCATTTCCGCCCCGTTCTGCTTCCGCCCGAGGCTGAGCCCCGCCAGGCCCTGAGCCAACCTGTTGACCGTATCCTGATCGAGAAATCGGCCCGCCGCCTCACCGTCATTCGCGACGGCAAACCCCTGCGCAGCTATCCGGTCGCGCTTGGCTTCGCGCCCGAGGGCGACAAGGCCCGCCAGGGTGACGGAAAGACCCCGGAAGGCCTGTTCACCATCAACCGGCGAAATCCGCAAAGCCGCTATCACCTCTCGCTCGGGATCGATTACCCAAGGCCTGAAGACATCGCCCGCGCTCGCGAGTCCGGCATTGACCCGGGCGGGGACATCTTCATCCACGGCCAGCCCAATGGATTGGGAAATCTGGTAACGATTGCAAATGACTGGACAGCCGGCTGCATCGCCCTTTCGAACCGCGATATCGAGGAACTCTGGCGGATAACCCCGCTCGGAACGCCGGTGGAGATCCGGCCCTAGCCCCGCCCCAGGAGAGCGATCGGGGCATCATCGGGGCGCACGAAATCCAGCGGCGCCTTGTCTCTCGCTTCCGTCACCCGCTTGAATTCATAGGTCATCACCCCGTTTTCCTCTTCCGAGGCCACGATCAGGCATTGATAGAGGTGGCGGCTGCCATCGAAGAGATCGACAAGCCCGCGCAGATGCGGCGCATTTTCCGCATCCAGCGCGAATCCCGTGCCCCAGAATTTCAGCACCGGGAAGATCTCGTCATCCGTATGAACGCGCAGCCGGCTCTTGCGGTAAAGATCCTGCTTGCGGGCCTTCTCGAGCCCCTCGCGCACTTCTTTGGGCAGAAATTCATACATCAGCAGTCACCCCCTGAGCACGCAGAATGCCACGATCATGCTGAACGTCAAGTTAACCGAAACGACAGGCAGGCCACGGCGGGAATCAGCCTGCAAGGCTTTGTCTCAGGTATTGTTCTCCTCCACGAGATCAACACCGGCGACCGGGCGCAGAACATGGGGTTTTGCGGGATCATACAGCGCCGAATCGCTGAAATCCCGCACATCGCCGAGTGCCGGCCCCACCAGGATGAGCGCCGTTCGGGTGATCTTCTCCGCCCGCACCTTAGCCCGGATATCAACAAGCGTGCCGCGAATCAGCAACTGATCCGGCCAGCCCACGCGATAGGCCACCACCACCGGGCAATCCTCGCCGTAATGGGGCGCCAGCGCACGGACGATCTCGCGCATGTTGCGCACGCCCAGATGAATGGCCAGCGTCGCCCCCGTGCGGGCGAAATTCTCCAGCGTTTCGCCGGCGGGCATGGCGGTTGACTGCATCGAAACCCGTGTCAGCACGAGCGATTGCGCGATCCCGGGGATCGTCAGCTCCTGCCCTAGCGCCGCCGCAGCAGCCGCATAGGCCGGCACGCCGGGGATGATCTCGTAGTTGATTCCCTCGCTGCGAAGCCGCCGGATCTGCTCGGCAATTGCGCCGTAAAGCGAAGGGTCCCCCGAATGCACCCGCGCCACATCCTCGCCCCGACGATGCGCCGCCTTGATCTCGGCGTGGGTTTCATCGAGTGTCATTGCCGCCGTATCCATCACCCGCGCACCTTCCGGCGCACCGGCCACCACCTCGGGCGGCACCAGCGAGCCGGCATAGAGGCACACCGGGCAGGCAGCGATCAGCCTTTGCGCCTTCAGCGTCAGCAGTTCCGGATCCCCCGGCCCTGCACCGATGAAATAAACCGTCATGCGCTCGATCCCTCATCATTGGTCCGAAAATATCCCCGCCGGAGGCATCCTGCGGTCATCATCCGTCTATCCGTTTGGCATAGCCGCGCGGGGTGAACATCCGCGGCCCCTCCCCAAGCCCGGCCAGCCGACTCTGGGAAGAGCCCACCAGAACCACCGTCAGCATGTCCACCTCGTCCACCTCCAGATCGGCGAGGCGGCGGTAATGCAGGCGCTCCTCGGGGCGGCCGAGATTGCTGGCCAGCAGCACCGGCGTATCGGCGGGGCGGTGCCCTAGCAGGATATCGCGCGCCTCTGCCAGCAGCGTGCGCCTGCGTTTCGAAACCGGATTGTAGAAGGCAATCACGAAATCGCCTTCGGCAGCCGCATGGAGGCGCTTGACGATATCCTCGCGCGGGGTCAGCAGATCGCTCAGAGATATGGCGCAGAAATCGTGCCCGAGCGGCGCTCCGGCGCGCGCGGCCGCCGCCTGAAGGGCGGAAATGCCGGGGGCCGAGATCACCTCGGCGCGCCGCGCCGCATCGCTCACCCCGCCCTCATCGGGCGCGCGATCAAG
>JALVEX010000289.1 GCA_027030435.1 Paracoccaceae bacterium | reverse complement strand
TCGCCGTGGCCAAGGCTGGTGGTCTGCGGCAGATCGACAAGAAAACGCTCGCCGCGGGCCGTGGCAAGAACCTTGCGGCGCAGGAAACGGGCCTCATAGGTGAGGGTAACGGCATCGGCCGCGCCCGACCAGGCGCCGGCACTGTGGAGGGTGTGGGCGGTTGGCAGCGCCATGTTCACCACTTCCCCCCGGCGGCCGCGCCGGGCCGCGCTCGACCGTCCCCCGCGGCCGGGCAATGCCCTTGCAGTTTTCGTAACTGTCTCACTCGCCGATCCCTCAAAACAGAAAATACCGCTGCGCCATTGGCAGCACGTCGGCAGGCTCGCAGGTCAGCAATTCGCCATCGGCGCGCACTTCGTATGTTTCGGGGTTCACCTCCATCTTGGGCGTGGCGTCGTTCAGCACCATGTCCTTCTTGCCGATCCCGCGGGTATGCTTGACCGCGACGACCTGCTTGGCCAGGCCGAGGCGCTCGCGGATGCCGCCTGCCTCTGCGGCGGCGCTCACGAAGATCACGGCCGATTCCTCCACCGCGCGGCCGAAGGCTGCGAACATCGGGCGCGAATACACCGGCTGGGGCGTGGGGATCGAAGCGTTCGGATCGCCCATCTGGCTCATGGCGATACTCCCGCCCAGCAGCACCATATCGGGCTTCACGCCGAAGAAGGCGGGGGACCACAGCACCAGATCGGCGCGCTTGCCCTCCTCGATGCTGCCGATCTCATGGGCGATCCCGTGGGCGATGGCCGGGTTGATGGTGTATTTCGCGATGTAGCGGCGCACGCGCATGTTGTCGTTGTCGCCCTGCTCCTCGGGCAGGCGTCCGCGCTGCCGCTTCATCTTGTCCGCCGTCTGCCAGGTGCGCAAGATCACCTCGCCCACACGCCCCATCGCCTGGCTGTCGGATGCGATGATGGAGAAGGCGCCCATGTCGTGCAGGATATCCTCGGCGGCGATGGTCTCGCGCCGGATGCGGCTTTCGGCGAAGGCCACGTCCTCGGGGATGGATTTGTCGAGGTGGTGGCAGACCATCAGCATGTCGAGATGTTCTTCGAGCGTGTTCACCGTGAAGGGGCGCGTCGGATTGGTGGAGGCGGGCAGCACATGCGCTTCGCCGCAGATCCTGATGATATCCGGCGCGTGGCCGCCGCCCGCGCCCTCGGTGTGAAAGGCGTGGATGGTGCGCCCCTTCATGGCCGCCAGCGTATGCTCGACAAAGCCCGATTCATTGAGCGTATCGGTGTGGATCATCACCTGAATGTCCATCGCGTCGGCCACCGAAAGGCAGCAATCGATCGCGGCCGGCGTCGTGCCCCAGTCCTCATGCAGCTTGAGGGCCGAGGCTCCGGCCTTCACCTGCTCTTCGAGCGCCGACGGGAGGCTCGCATTGCCCTTGCCCGCAAAGGCAAGGTTCATCGGAAAGGCCTCCGCGGCCTGCAGCATCCGCCCGATATGCCAGGGCCCCGGCGTGCAGGTGGTGGCGAGGGTGCCATGCGCCGGACCCGTGCCGCCGCCCAGCATGGTGGTGAGCCCCGAGTGCAGCGCATCCTCGATCTGCTGGGGGCAGATGAAATGGATGTGGCTGTCAAACCCGCCGGCGGTCAGGATCCTGCCCTCGCCGGCAATCGCCTCGGTGCCGGGCCCGATGACGATATCCACATCCGGCTGGGTATCGGGATTGCCCGCCTTGCCGATCTTCGCGATGCGCCCGTCCTTCAGCCCCACATCGGCCTTGTAGATGCCGGAGTGATCCACGATCAGCGCATTGGTGATGACGGTATCCACCGCCCCCTCGGCGCGGGAGGCCTGGGCTTGCCCCATGCCGTCGCGGATAACCTTGCCGCCGCCGAATTTCACCTCTTCCCCATAGGTGGTAAAATCGCGTTCCACCTCGATGACGAGGTCCGTATCGGCCAGCCGCACACGGTCGCCCGTGGTGGGGCCGAACATGGCGGCGTATTCAGCACGCCGGATTTCCCCAGGCATCACACTTCCCCCATCACCTGGCGATTGAAGCCGATCACCCGCCGCGCGCCCGCAATCGGCACAAGCCGCACCTCGCGCCTCTGCCCCGGCTCGAAGCGCACCGCGGTGCCGGCGGCGATATCGAGCCGCATGCCCCGCGCCGCTTCGCGATCAAAGGCAAGCGCCGGATTGGTCTCGGCAAAATGGTAGTGGCTGCCCACCTGCACCGGGCGATCGCCGGTATTGGCCACCACCAGCGCGATCGCCGCGCGCCCCTCGTTGAGCGTGATCATGCCCTCGGCCGGGAAAATCTCTCCGGGTATCATGCCTTCACCTCCTCATCACTGGTCTTCAAATATCCCCGCCGGAGGCAGCCCGGCGGATCGGCTCGTGCACCGTCACCAGCTTCGTGCCATCGGGGAAGGTCGCCTCCACCTGCACTTCGGGAATCATCTCGGGCACGCCCTCCATGCACTGCTCGCGGCTCACCACATGGGCGGCAGCCTCCATCAGATCGGCCACGGATCGCCCGTCGCGCGCCCCCTCGACCACGAAATCCGTTATCAGCGCAACCGCCTCCGGGTGATTGAGCTTCACCCCGCGCGCGAGGCGCTTGCGCGCCACTTCGGCGGCCATGGCGATCAGGAGCTTGTCTTTCTCTCGGGGGGTCAGATTCATTTCAGAGCGTCCAGCATTTCGGCAGTTTTTGCCCGGTGAGCAGATCGAGTATCGGGATCAGATGCTTGCGCAGGGCAAGGCTGTCCGTCGCCAGCATTCGTAACACCAGCACATCCCGGCGCACAAGGCTGGCCCCGCCGGTTTCGGGCAGCATCCCGCGCAGGGGCTCAAGCAGGCCCTCGGCCTCTCGGGCAACGAATATGAGCGTGGCAAGAGCGCGGGCCCCGGCCGCGGTATGGGGAAGGGAAAGCATGGCCCTGGCGTTACCGGATATCCGCATCGCATCCAGAAACAGCGGCCGGCCATTGCGCCTGATGTCGATACGATCGCGAAACCGGATATCTTCCAGGGCCTCGCCCATTTCCACCCGTCCGAAAACCAGTGGCTCGACAACGAGCGCACTGGCGCCGGGCGCCAGATCCACCCGCAGGCGCCGCTCGAAGTGACAACCCTCGAACAGGATCGTTTCCTGCGGCAGCCAGTTCAGTCGCGCCCCCCCGGCCGCCTGCAGGCGGGTTTCCATCCGGCCCGCATCGTTCTGGTTCGAACGATAGGCCCGCTCGGCGGCCTGGGTCGTGAGAGTGAGGGCGCTGTTTTCGCCGGCGGTGGCTGAAATGGTAAAGAGATCGCCGCCGGTGATGCCGCCGGCCGTATTGATCAGCACGGCCTCGCCCGAATCCCCGTATTTTCGCGGAAACAGGCACCGCAGAGAGCCCGATTGCCGCAAGCTTTCCAGCCCCGCCGGCGCCCGGACGCGCAGACGGAGCTCGCCACGGGCACGGGGCAGGGCGGCTTGCGATGGTGGGGGGGTGATTGTTGCCACGGGGCTGATGCTGGTTCCTGGAAGATGCGCCGGCATTCTACGGGCGGCGCGGGCGCTGTCAAAGAAAAGTCGTTTCGGGAGGCAGGTGGCCTGCCCGCGGCTTCAGGGGGCGGGAATCGATGCCCTTGCCGCCATTTCAGGGCCAGCCCCGGGATTGGCCGCAAACACAATCAATCACCGTCCTTCTTCCGCCATGCCCCGCCTAAGCCGTCACAGTGCGCCGCAGGGCGGGCTGATCAAGGAGAAAATCGGTTGTCATGGCGCCGATCCACATGCAGAACAGCGCCAGCCAGCTGGTGGCGGTGAAGATGGAAGTGCCCGTCACGCCATTGCCGATGGCGCAGCCCCCGGCCAGCATGCCGCCAAAGCCCATGAGGGTGGCGCCGAACATCGAGCGGCGCATGTAGCTTTCATTGGTGAACCCCTGGAACTTGAAATCGCCCGCCAGAAGCGATGCGGCGAGCGCGCCGAGAAACACGCCCGGCACGAGGCCGATATCGTATTTCAGGATGGTGTCACTGCTGAGAAAGAACATCAAGGTATTGGCCGAAGGGCCGGTGAAGGTCACGCTGGTCACGCTCATCGGCTCGAAGCTCACCTGGCTGAGGCCGAAGGTGAGCACCCAGCCGACGGCCACCGAAAAGCCCACCCCCGAAGCGAATACGAGGCGGGAGGCGCCCATCCTGTTATGGACGGCAACGGCGATGGCGAAGAGCGCGAGCACCCCGCCCAGCACCACCCCGGCCCAGTCGGGCACCGGCACGAGATCTATGAGATTGACATTCTGACCTTCGGGGGTGAGCCAGAGGGAAGCGAGCTTGTCGCGCAGGGGAGCGAGGCGGCCGTGCAGACTCATCTGGGCCACCACCGCCACGATCAGCCCCGAAACCACGGCGCGCAGGTTGCCGGTGGAAGCGAGCACCAGAAGCCGCCCCGAGCAGCCGCGCGCGAGCACCATGCCGATGCCGAAAAGGAGCCCGCCGATGATCGCGCCCGACCATGTGCCGGGCACGGCCATGATGCGCGCATCCTCGGCGCGCATCAGCCCCATCTGTTCGGCCAGCTGCACCCAGAATAGGGCCGTGGAGAAGGTAAGAAGCCATACCGCCACCGAAGGCCCCATCCTGCCGCGGGCGAATTCGATCGTCGCCGCGCGCAGGCAGAAGCGTGAGCGCTGCGCGGCGACGCCGAATATGATCCCGGTGACAAGCCCGAAAATGGCAGCTGTCGGGTTCTCCCCGATTCGCTCCACGATCTCGAGAAAATCCATGTTTCTTGTACCTTTGTTCGCGAACGTCGGAACAAGAATTACACATTCACATCTTGCGATCCTTGATCAAAGTCATGTCCGTGGCCGTCCGGTGCCGCCGGATGCTCCATTGCCCCGCTGCATCTGGCGCGCTAAAGCCTTGGGGGAAAGGGAATTGCCATGATGTTTGGCGGATCGCGAAAGATGCAGATGGTGCGCCCCGAGGAGGCGCTTGCAGGAAGGCCCGAGCCGATCGAGACGGCCGAGCGGCATTTCGTATCGGGCCGCCCCCTGAAGGCGCCCGTGCCAGAGGGAATGGAAGAGGCCATGTTCGGCATGGGCTGTTTCTGGGGTGCCGAGCGCAGGTTCTGGGAAGTGCCCGGTGTGTGGCTGACGGCGGTTGGCTACAGTGGCGGCTACACGCCCAATCCCACCTATGAGGAGGTCTGCACCGGGCGGACGGGGCATAACGAGGTGGTCAGGTTGATCTTCGATCCGGCCGGGGTGCCCTATGGCGATCTGCTGCGCCTTTTCTGGGAGAGCCACGATCCCACCCAGGGCATGCGCCAGGGCAATGACATTGGCACGCAATATCGCTCCGGGATCTATACGTTCTCCCCCAGCCAACAGGCCGAGGCGGAAGCAAGCCGGGAGGCCTATGCCGAGCGCCTCGCGGCGGCCGGCCATGGCCCGATCACGACCGAAATCCTGCCCGCCGGGCCGTTCTACTTTGCCGAAGGGTATCACCAGCAGTATCTGGCGAAGAACCCGTCCGGCTATTGCGGGCTTGGCGGCACCGGTGTTGCCTGCCCCACTGGGATCAAGGCGTGAAGCAGCGCGGAAGGAACGACATGCCCACTTACACCGCACTCACGACCCTTCCCGGAAAGGCGGCGGCGCAATCGCTCGGCGAAGCGCTCGAGCGCATGGAGCCGGCGCCGATCGGTGTCGGCGTGTTCGAGATCGAGGATGGCTCCGGGATCTGGGAAGTGGGCGGATATTTCACCGATCCCCCGGATGAAACGGGGCTCATGCTGCTGAGCACGGCTTTCGGCGCCGCGCCGTTTGCCGTCTCCGAACTGCCGGAAGTTGACTGGGTGGCAAAGGTGAAGCGTGCGCTGGCGCCGGTGCGGGCCGGGCGGTTCTTCGTCCATGGCAGCCACGACGCAGGCAAGCTTCCCGACGATACCATCGGCCTTCTGATCGATTCTTCGATGGCTTTCGGCACCGGCCATCACGGCACCACGCAGGGCTGCCTCGAAGCGCTTGACAGGCTCGCGGCGGATGGCTTCACGGGCCGCAACGTGGCCGATATCGGCTGCGGCACCGCGGTGCTGGCGATGGCGGCGGCGAAGCTCTGGCCGGATGATCCGGTGATCGCCAGCGATATCGATCCGCAGGCGGTGGACGTGGCGCGGGCGAATGTGCGGGCCAATGGGCTTGAAGGGCGGGTGGAATGTATCGAGGCGGCCGGTTTCGATCATCCCACGCTGCGCGAAAGGGCGCCTTTCGATCTCGTGTTCGCCAATATCCTCAAGGGGCCGCTTATCAGCCTCGCACCGCAGATGCGTGATTCGGTCGCCCCGGGAGGGCATGCGATTCTCTCCGGGATATTGAACGAACAGGCGGATGAAGTCCTGACTGCCTATTTCGAAAACGGTTTCAATCTCGCTCACAGGCGCGAAATTGTTGAATGGACGACGCTTGAATTAACCAAAAAGTAATGAATCGAGCCAAAATCCCGGGTATATTCGCTTTTTTCTAGATTTTTCATGATTTGATTCGCTAGTATGTGGTCGTTGGGGGCGTGATTGCGAGATATGGTGATCAGAGTATAGGAGGCTGATATGGCCAGGGCGGGACTCCCGAGAATAGACAAGCATTTCGACAGGCGGGTCCAGAGGATCCAGAAGCGCCACCGCAAGCTGGCAAGTGGATATGTCCAGACCGTTGGCCCGGACGGGCTGATCATCGTCAAGCCGCGCCGGCGTATCCGGTTCCCCTGGAAGGGGATCGTGATGGTCCTGCTGGCATTCTTCGCGTTCAAGGGCTTCCTGCATGCTGAACTCGGGGATGCGATCTATGCCCAGCGCGTGGCCAAGCTTGAGAGCGGCACGGCAATCGAAAGGGCGGGTGCCTGGGTCATGCAGGCCGATCCGCTCACCCAATGGATCTCCGCGCAGGTGCGACCCTATATGCGCTGACCGGCGGGAAGCCGGGGAACGGGCGGTCAGGAAAACTCGCAAACTGGCTGGTGCCATGAAGAAAAAAGGCCACCTGGAACAGATCCAGGTGGCCTTCTCCGTGAGTGGCCGGCCCTGCGGGCCGCCGTTTCCGCCTGCCCGCAGAGCCGGGGGCGGAAATACTGCGTGCAACTTCCGAAGCAAGAGCAATGAAACCCGGCCCGGGAGGGGGCATCATTCAGCTTTGCCTTCGGATGATCGGGCAACGGCCTTGCCAATCGCTGAGGGCCCGTTGCTCCGGTGTTGTGCAGATGGCGTCGGTTGCATATCGGCACAAGCCCTCTTTTTACATGTCGGCCATGCTGAACCTGCATGACGCCTTGCCCGGGAGCGCACCGGAAAGCCGGGATTGGCAAATGTTCGCGTTTCGTGCTAGGGCTGCGGCAAGTGCAACAAGGGCAGGCATGAAATGCGGATCATGGGCATGGATCCCGGATTGAGGGCGCTTGGATGGGGCGTGATCGAGGCTGCGCCGGGGCGGCTTTGCCATGTTGCGAATGGTGTCTGCCGCTCGGAGGGGGATGATCTGGCCGTGCGGCTTCTTTCCCTCTTCGATCAGCTTGGCACCGTTTTCGAGCGTTACAGGCCGGATGCGGCGGCGGTCGAGAAGACTTTTGTCAACAAGGACGGTGCGGGCACGCTGAAGCTCGGGCAGGCGCGGGCGATCGCGCTTCTCGTGCCGGCGCGCGCGGGGCTCGTTGTGGGGGAATATGCCCCGAATACCGTGAAGAAATGCGTCGTCGGAGTGGGGCATGCAGCCAAGGAGCAGGTCCAGCACATGGTGCGGATGCAGCTTCCCGGGGTCGAGCTGGCGGGGCCGGATGCGGCCGATGCGCTGGCGGTGGCGATCTGCCATGCCCATCACGTGCAATCGGCCGGGCATCTCGCCGCGGCGCTTGCGCGGGCCGGGGCATGAAGGGGGCGGTGGCATGATCGGGCGGATCGCGGGCAGGCTGCTTCTGAAGGCTCCCGATCATGTGCTGATCGATGTGGGCGGGGTTGGCTATCTGGTGCATGTGAGCGAGCGCACCCTTGCCGGCCTGCCCGCGCCGGGCGAGGCGGTGGCGCTCTATACCGATCTTCTGGTGCGCGAGGATCTCCTCCAGCTCTTCGGCTTTGCGTCGCTGATCGAGAAGGAGTGGCACCGGCTCCTGATCAGCGTGCAGGGGATCGGGGCCAAGGCGTCGCTCTCCATCCTGGGCAGTCTGGGCGCCGAAGGCCTGAGCCGCGCCATTGCCCTTGGTGACATGGCCGCGATCAGGGCGGCAAAGGGGGTGGGCCCGAAAACCGCGCAGCGGGTGGTGAACGAACTGAAGGAAAAGGCGCCGGTGGTCATGGCGATGGGAGATGATGGCGGCCTCGCGGCGCCCGCGCCGATTGCGGGTGATGCAGGCGCCGAGGCAGCATCTCCCAAAGCCGGATCCCCCGCATCGCCGCAATCGCCCGGCCAACCGGCCGCGAGTGATGCCGGCCGCACCGCGGCCGCGCAGGCCGAAGCGCTCTCGGCGCTGCAGAATCTCGGATATGCGCCGGGGGAGGCGGCGGCGGCCGTGGCCGAGGTCATGGGCGCAGACGAAGGCGGCGGGCTTGATACGCCCGCCCTCATCCGCGCGGCGCTCAAGCTGCTCGCGCCGAAGGGATAAGCCATGAAAGAGCCAGCCCAGGCAGGAGAAAACCACCCCGATCCCGATATGCGCCCCGCGCCGCGCCCGGAGGATCCCGATCGCGCGCTGCGCCCGCAGGCGCTGGCCGAGTTCATCGGCCAGGCGGAAGCGCGCGCCAATCTCGCGGTGTTCATCGAAAGCGCGCGGCGGCGCGGGCAGGCCATGGATCATGTGCTTTTCCACGGCCCCCCCGGCCTCGGCAAGACAACCCTCGCCCAGATCATGGCGCGCGAACTTGGCGTCAATTTCCGCATGACAAGCGGCCCCGTGCTCGCCCGCGCGGGCGATCTGGCGGCCATTCTCACCAATCTCGAGCGCGGCGATGTGCTTTTCATCGATGAGATCCACCGTCTCAACCCGGTGGTGGAAGAGGTGCTTTACCCGGCGCTCGAGGATTTCGAGCTCGATCTGGTGATCGGCGAAGGGCCGGCGGCGCGCACCGTGCGCATCGAGCTTCAGCCCTTCACGCTGGTGGGCGCCACCACCCGCCTCGGCCTGCTCACCACCCCCTTGCGCGATCGCTTCGGCATCCCGGTGCGTCTGCAATTCTACTCGGTGGAGGAATTGCACGAGATCGTGCGCCGCGGCGCGCGGCTGATGGGGGTGAGC
>JALVEX010000288.1 GCA_027030435.1 Paracoccaceae bacterium | reverse complement strand
CTGCCTTCCCAGCCCCGCCCTTGCGGGCACGCATCTGCGCCTTGCGCCGGGCCATGTTGGCCTTGAGCGCCGCCTTCAGCCTTTCTTCCCGGCTTTCAGCCGCTTTTCCGCCCGGTTTCGATTTGCAGCTTCGCGTCATGCGCCCTCTCTAGCGCACGGGGGAAAAAGGGTCCAGATTGCGCTTGCGTCAGGGGGAATTTCCGCGTAATCAGCCGCCCACGAGCAAAGGGCTGCTGTAGCTCAGAGGTAGAGCACTCCCTTGGTAAGGGAGAGGTCGAGAGTTCAATTCTCTCCAGCAGCACCATTTCCCGTTTCCGCCCGAAGAGCCGCCCCCACCGAGGGCACGGATCTCTCAGGCCGTTGGCCGCAAAACGCCGTTTTCCGTGACGATCGCATCGAGCGGCTGATCGGTGGGCTCTGCGGGGAGGCGCTCCACCTCCTGCGCGGCGAAGGCAAACCCAACCGCAAGCACATCCCCCCGCGCGCGCAGCATCTCCAGCGTGCGATCATAGAAGCCGCCGCCATAGCCGAGCCGGTGGCCCGCCGCATCGAAGGCAAGCAGCGGCACGATCAGAACCTCGGGCACGAGCACCCTCCCTTCGGCCGGCACAAGGGCGCCGAAGGCCCCCTTCACAAGCGGCCCGCCCGCCACCCATTCGCGAAAGGATAGCGGCCTGCCCGCCCCCTCCACCACCGGCAGGCAGAGGGGGCCGTGCGAGGCCATCGCCTCCATCACCGGCAGGGGGGAAATCTCGCTGCGGATCGGCATGTAGCCCGAAAGCACGCGGCCCCGGAGAGGCTTCAGGAAATCGAGAAGCGCGGCCTGGGCGCAGCGCTCGCGCGCGGCGCCCTTCGCCAGGCCGCGGCGCCGCTCGGCCGCGGCACGCGCCGCGGCCTTCGCGAGGGCTGCCTCCCCCCCGCCGCTCACAGCAGCACGAGCGAGGCGAGCCCCAGAAAGACGAAGAAGCCCACCACATCGGTTACCGTCGTCACGAAAGTGCCGGAGGCCAGCGCCGGATCCACGCCCATCTTCTCGAGCGCGACCGGCACGAGAACGCCGGCAAGCCCCGCCACGACGAGATTGACGACCATCGCCAGCGCGATCACCAGCCCGATCTCCGGCATGCCGAACCACAGCCACCCGACAACCCCCATCACCACCGCAAAGACAAGCCCGTTGATGAGCCCCACCAGAACCTCGCGCCGGATCACCCGCCACACATTGGCACTGGTGAGATCGCGGGTTGCGATCGCGCGCACCGCCACCGTGAGCGCCTGGGTGCCGGCATTGCCGCCCATCGAGGCCACGATGGGCATCAGCACGGCAAGCGCCACCACCCGCGAAAGCGCATCCTCGAACAGGGCGATCACCAGCGAGGCGAGGATTGCGGTGATGAGATTGACCATCAGCCAGGGGATGCGCTGGCGCGAAACGTCGATCGCCGTATCGGAAAGGCTTTCCTCCTCGGAAACGCCCGCGAGGCGGAGCATGTCCTCCTCGGTTTCCTCGTCGAGCACCTCCATCGCGTCATCGATGGTGATCACGCCGACGAGCCGGCCATCCTTGTCCACCACGGGGGCGGAGATCAGGTGATACTGGTTGAAGGCATAGGCCACATCCTCCTCGGGCTGATCGACGGGGATGGTGCGGAAGCTTTCTTCCGTGATCGCTTTGAGGGGGGTGTCGCGCTTGCTGGCGAGAAGCTTGCCGAGCGTCACGTAGCCCGTGGGGCGCATCTTCGGATCGACAAGGATCACATGGTAGAACTGCTCTGGCAGATCGTCGGCGGCGCGCAGGAAATCGATCGTCTGGCCCACGGTCCAGTGCTCGGGGGCCACCACCACCTCGCGCTGCATGAGGCGGCCGGCGGAATCCTCGGGATAGGAAAGCGCCTGCTCCACCGCCACCCGCTCGGCATCGGGAAGGGCGGCGAGAATCTCTTCCTGCTCGGGCTCGTCAAGATCCTCGACGATATCGACCACATCGTCCGTTTCGAGATCGCGCACCGCTTCGGCGAGCGCCTCGGGATCGAGATCGCGGATCACCTCCTCGCGCAGGGCTTCATCGAGCTCGGCGAGCACCTCGCCCTCAAGCTCCCCCCCGTGCCACAGCCGCAGCAGCCCGCGCCGCTCGGCGGGGCCTATCTGCTCCAGAAGGTCGGCGATATCGGCCGGGTGCAGGGGCTCGAGCAGCGCCTCCAGAAGATCGCCGTCCTGCGCCTCCACGGCCGCGCGAATCTCCTCCACGAGCTTCTCGTCAAGCTCGTAGGCATCATCGCCCTGATCCTGCCGTGCCTGGATCTCAACACTCATCGCGCGCCCCCGACCATTCCCGCGTGATTACAGAAACAGCTTTCGACTGAACAGGTGCAATCCGCGATTTACGCGCATATTGCAAGTTCTTATTCTCGTGCAGGCAGCATATCCGCCACAATCGGAGCCATCATGCCAGAGCAGGATCTTCTGATCGGCCAGACCCTGGCCTTCACCGCCGATCCCTTTCATGCGCCCCCCAGCGAGGCGGCGCACCATGAAAGCCGCGGCGGCGTGCTGATCGAGGCGGGGCGCATCATCGCCACCGGCCCCGCCGATGAAATGCGCGCCGCTCACCCCGATGCGCGCCTGACGGATTACGGCGATGCGCTGATCTGCGCGGGCTTCATCGATGCCCATGCCCACTATCCCCAGACAGGCATCATCGCCAGCTGGGGCAAGCGCCTGATCGACTGGCTCGAAACCTACACCTTCCCCGAGGAAATGCGCTTTGGGGATCCTGCTTACGCCAGCGATACCGCGCGCCTCTACCTCGATCTCACCCGCGCCTGCGGCACCACCACCATCGCGAGCTTCTGCACAATCCACCCGGTGAGCGTCGAGGCTTTCTTCCAGGAAGCCGGGCGGCGCGGCCAGCGGGTGGTGGCCGGCAAGACATGCATGGACAGAAACGCCCCCGAGCGTCTGCGCGATACCGCCAAACGCGCCTATGACCAGAGCAAGGCGCTGATCGCGCGCTGGCACGGCAAGGGGCGTATCTCTTACGCCATCACGCCGCGCTTTTCACCCACCTCGAGCCCCGAACAGCTCGAAGCGCTCGGCGCGCTCTGGGCCGAACACCCTTCCTGCCTGATGCAGACCCATCTCGCCGAGCAGAAGGAAGAGGTGGAATGGGTGAAATCGCTCTTTCCCGATGCGCGCGATTATCTCGATACCTACGAACGCTTCGGCCTCCTCGGCGAGGGCGCCCTCTTCGGCCATGCGATCCATCTCACCGCGCGCGAACGCGCCCGCCTGCGCGAAACCCGTGCAAGCCTCATCCACTGCCCCACCTCCAACACATTCATCGGCTCGGGCCTGTTCGACATGCCCGGCCTCACCGCCGAGGGCCAGCGCATCGGGCTTGCCACCGATACCGGCGGCGGCTCTTCTTTCTCCATGCTGCGCACCATGGCCGCAGCATACGAAATCGCCCAGCTGCGCGGCATGGCCCTGCACCCGGCGCAGCTGATCTGGCTCGCCACCCAAGGCTCGGCCCGCGCGCTTCTTATGGACGGCATGATCGGCAATCTCGCCCCCGGAATGGAGGCCGATCTGGTGGTGCTCGATCTCGCCTCCACCCCCGCCATCGCCCAGCGCGCCCGGCGCGCCGAAGATTTCTGGGAAGCGCTCTTTCCCACCATCATGATGGGCGACGAGCGCGCCGTGAAGGCCGTGTGGATCAACGGCAAATCCGCGCTCTGAGCTTCATCTTGGCCGAAATACTCCCGCCGGAGGCATGAAAGTTTCTTGCCTCCGGCGGGGATATTTCCGGACCAGTGATGGGGCCGGCGCGCAAAAAAGCGGCCTCAGCCTTCTGCAAGCGCGCGGGCAAGGGCGTTCTGGCGCTCGATCAGGCGAGGGAGATCCACCGTTGTCAATCTGCCGTCGCGCACCACCTGGCGCCCCTCCACGAACAGATCGCGCACCCTGGAGGGGCCGGCGAGCAGGAGCGCCGCCCTGTCCCAGCTGCCGGCGCTTTCGATGCCGCTTGCATCCCAGACCGCGATATCGGCGCGCCTGCCCGGCGCGAGGCGGCCGCAATCGGGGCGCCCCAGCACATCGGCACCACCGCGGGTGGCGATCTCCAGCGCCTCGCGCGCGCTCATCCTGTCGGCGCCCTGGGCGACCCGCTGCAACAGCATTGCCTGGCGGGCTTCCTGCATCAGGTTGCCGCTGTCGTTGCTGGCCGAGCCATCCACCCCGAGCCCGACCCGCACGCCGCGATCGCGCATCGCGCGCACCGGCGCGATCCCGCTCCCCAGCCGGCAGTTCGAACAGGGGCAATGGGCAACCCCGGTGCGGCTTCGGGCAAAGAGATCGATCTCGCCGCCATCCAGCTTGACGCAATGGGCATGCCAGACATCATCCCCCGTCCAGCCCAGATCCTCGGCGTATTGGCCCGGCCGGCAGCCGAATTTCTCGAGGCTGTAGGCGATGTCCTCCTCGTTTTCCGCCAGATGCGTGTGCAGCATCACGCCCTTGTCGCGCGCAAGATGCGCCGCTTCGCGCATCAGGTCGCGGCTGACGGAGAAGGGCGAGCAGGGCGCGATCCCGACGCGCAGCATCGCGCCTTCGGCCGGATCATGGAAGGCGTCGACCACGCGGATGCAGTCCTCGAGGATCGCCGCCTCGCTTTCCACCAGATCATCGGGCGGCAGGCCGCCATCGCTTTCGCCGATACTCATGGCGCCGCGCGTCGGATGAAAGCGCAGGCCCACCTCTCCCGCCGCCTCGATCGTGTCCTCCAGCCGGCTGCCGTTGGGGAAGAGGTAGAGGTGATCGGAAGTAAGCGAACAGCCCGAGAGCGCCAGTTCGGCAAGCCCCACCATGGCGGAGACACGCATTTCCTCGGGGCCGAATCGCGCCCAGATCGGATAGAGCGCCTTCAGCCAGCCAAACAGCAGCGCATCCTGCCCGCCTGGCACGGCGCGCGTCAGCGTCTGGTAAAGGTGATGGTGGGTGTTGACGAGGCCGGGGGTGATCACTGAGCCCGCGGCATTGACGATCTCGGCCCCCTCGGGCGCTTCGAGCCCTGCACCGATCGCCGCGATCACCCCGCCCTCGATCAGGATGTCGGCGGTTTCGAGTTCGCGCCGGTCCTCATCCATCGTCAGGATGGCGTCAGCGTTGCGAATGAGGATCGCGCCCATTCTTCAGCCGCCTTCGGCCTGCGCCAGCACTTCGAGCGCGGCGGCGTGGATCTCCGGGTTGGCCGCCGCGAGCACCCGCCCGCCCTCATGGGCGGGGCCGCCACGCCAGTTGGTCACGATCCCGCCGGCGGCCTGGACAACGGCAATCGGCGCCACGACATCATATTCCTGCAGCCCCGCTTCCACCACCAGATCCACCTGGCCGAGTGCCAGCAGCGCATAGCCGTAGCAATCCATGCCGTAACGGGTCAGGCGGCACTGGCGCGAGAGGGCCTGGAAGGCCGCGGCCTCGGCGCCCGTGCCCACCTCCGGGAAGGTGGAAAGCAGCGTGGCTTCCCCAAGCGCGCGCGGCGGCCTGGTGGCGAGGGGCTGAGGGCGGGGACCTTCGAGGCGCGCCTCGCCGAGCCCGCCGATGAAAATCTCGCCGATATGGGGCTGACCGATCACCCCGAGGATCGGCCCGTCCGCATCTCGAAGCCCTACCAGCACGCCCCAGGTTGGGGTGCCGCAGATATAGCCTCGCGTGCCGTCAATGGGATCGAGCACCCAGGTCCAGGGGCTTTCGCCCGCCCTGGGGCCGAATTCCTCGCCGAGGATGCCATCCTGCGGGCGGCGGCGGGCAATGATCGCGCGCATCGCCTCTTCTGCCTTGCGGTCGGCGATGGTGACGGGATCGAAGCCGCTCTCGCCCTTGCTCTCCACATCCAGAGCCGGGAGACGGAAATGCCGCAGCGCCTCCCGGCCTGCGGCATTTGCCACCTCGATGGCACATTCCATCACTTCACGTTTCTCGCCCTGCGAAAACTGCCGCATCTGCTGCCCCCTGCTATCCGCCCCTGATCGCGGGGCCTCGGCCGGCAGCTAGCGCGCTGATCCGCCCGGCGTCAAGAGCGCCCGGCCAATGCTTCGCTGTTGCTCAGCTGTTGCTCAGCACGCGCGCCAGATCGAACAGGCGGCGGCGCTGATTTTCGGGGATCGCATAATAGGAACGCACCAGTTCGAGCGCTTCCTTGTCGGAAAGGATATCGCCCTGCACGGGGCGTTCCGCCGGAGCGGCTTCGCCATTGGCGCTCTCAAGACCTTCGAAGAAGAAACTGACCGGAACGCCCATCGCCTCGGCGATATCCCACAGACGGGACGCGCTGACGCGATTCATGCCGGTTTCATATTTCTGGATCTGCTGGAACTTGATCCCAACCTTCTCGGCAAGCTGCTGCTGAGTCATGCCAACGAGCCAGCGGCGATGGCGGATACGCTTTCCAACGTGAACATCAACTGGGTGTTTCATATGTGTACTCCTGATTACTGCGGCGAACATACGCTTTTTCGCGTCTGGGTATAGCTGTCTTTATGGACAACCTCGAACCCACATGCCCCTACGGGAAACACCCATCACGTGTAATAACAGAAGGTGCGTAGTGGAATTCGACCAGAACGTTAAGGTATTATGTAATGTGAATACAATCTCCGGGAGATCGGAATATTTTTCCCGCATCAGCGCATAATGCCATTTCAAACCCATCTCATACCATTTCCCTAAATATATAGGGGTTCACCCGGGAATTCGCCTCATGCAACGATCAACTTTTGATTGATGCCAGAAATTCCCGCCCCCGCCGGGTCTGAAGCGAGGCATAGGCATGGCGCAGGAGGTCCGTCAGCTCGTCTATCATCGGCCCACGGGCCAGATCGGAAACGTATAGGTTGATCTGCTTGTGCATCAGCTCGGGCAATGCGCCACCATGGGAGATCGCTTCGAGATGGGGCGGAATCATGCCTTCGAGCAGGGTATGCACGGCAAGATCGGCCGAAACGCTGGCCTCGATCGCACGATGGGCATCGGCCTCCACCGCCATCTCCCAGGGTATCCCGGCCGCATCGAGCGCCTGCTGCACGCTCTTGCGGAAGATGCAGCTATGCTCGAAGGCCAGCCTGAGCGGGCGCTGACGCCAGGCATTTCCGCCCGGCATCCCCACCCAGACAAGCGGAAGCGTGATCAGCGTTTCGCCATTGGCATCCGCCTTTCCCTCCGTTGTCAGGATCAGATCGCATTCGCCGCGGCGAAACATCTCGCGCAACTCGAGCGTATTCGATGAAACCAGCTGCACCTTGATCTGCGGATAAAGCGCATTGAAGCGCTTCAGCACCTGCGGGATCGCGGGATAGACGATATCGCCGGGCACGCCTAGCGTGATCTCACCGATCACCGCATGATCGGTGAGGCGGGTGTAGATTTCGTCATTGAGCTCGATCATGCGCCGCGCGTAGCCGAGCAGTTGTTCTCCCGCCGCCGTCAGCGCCACCCCACGCCCGCTGCGCTCGAAGAGCGAGAGGCCCAGCGCCTCCTCGAGCCGCTTGATCTGCATCGAAACCGCCGATTGGGTAAGATTGAGAAAGCCGGCCGCCTTCGTCACCCCGCCCACCTCGGCCACCGCTGCGAAAGAGCGCAGGGAGGTCAGATCCAGATTTCTCGGCATATCAATATTCCTTATGCTGAAACCATCAAACATTCATTTCCATGATGTATCGGTTTCCGGCAATATCATCAAGCAATTTGATGCGAATGACGCATTCATCACAGAACGGAAGGGAATCGCCATGAACAGCACACGTTGTGATTGCGCAAAAGGCGGCCGCAGGTGCCGCAAGACACCTCTCATCAGGCTGATATCGCTCGCCTTTTCCGTCCGGCGTAGCCGCCGGGCTCTCGGGCGACTGGACGAAGCCGCCCTGCGGGACACCGGCCTGACAAGGCACGAGGCCGAATCCGAGGCCAACCGTCCGATCTGGGATGTGCCCCGGAACTGGCGCGACTGAGCCCGGATGAGCCTGCCAGGCTCACCCGGCCGGGGTGTGGGGGAAGCCAGAAAAGCCTTGAAAAAATGGCGTTTGCCCCCATATTTCATGCAGAAGGCGTGATTGGAGGCTCCAATCGCGAGGAAACGTGTGAATAACGGAGGCACCCGATGGCAGACTACAAAACGGCCCGCGTCGCGACAACAGGCGCACGGACCGCGGCAATTGACGAAGGCCTGCGCGCCTACATGAGCAAGATCTACGGCACCATGTCGGTGGGGCTTTTGATCACCGCGCTTGTGGCATGGGCGGTGGGCAGCAATGATGCGCTGCTGGCGGTGCTGCGCGATCCGATCACGCTCAGGCCCAACATCTTCGGCTGGATCGTGATGTTTGCGCCGCTGATCATGGTTTTCACCATGGGCGCAATGATCAATCGCCTTTCCGCCGCTGGTGCCCAGCTCTTTTTCTACGCCTTCGCGGCCGTGATGGGGCTTTCCATCAGCTGGATCTTCGCCGTGTTCACCGGCATCTCCATCGCCCAGACCTTCCTCGTTACCGCTATCTCCTTCGCCGGGCTGAGCCTCTGGGGCTATACCACGAAGAAGGATATCACGGGCTGGGGCTCGTTCCTGATCATGGGGGTGATCGGGCTGATCGTGGCCTCGATCATCAACATCTTCCTCGGCTCACCCGCGATCCATTTCGCGATCTCGGTGCTCGGGGTGCTGATCTTCGCCGGCCTCACCGCCTATGATACCCAGAAGCTGAAGGTGATGTATCTCCAGCATGTGCAACATGGCGATCGGGAGTGGATCGGCAAGGCCGCGATCATGGGGGCGCTCGAACTCTACCTCGATTTCGTGAACATGTTCATGTTCCTGCTCCAGTTCCTCGGCAGCCGGGATTGACATCGGGATTTAGCAGGATCGAATGATCCCAAAAGCGTCAGGCCCGCAGTATTCCGCTGCGGGCCTTTTCATTTGGCGGCCCGCGCTTTTGGTGCTAGTTTCGCCGCATATTGGACGTGATCCGCAATTTTCATCTGCCTTTTTCTTGACGCCATGACCAGAAAAGATCCCCTCACCCTCGCCGCCTTCTCAGTTCTTCTCCTCTTCCTCCTCGCCGCCATTCCCGCCCGCATCGAGGCGCAATCCACGGCCACACGCTGCAATGAAAGAGTGTATGAGCGCTATCATCGCGGCGGGCCGGACGATGTGCAAACCATCGCCCGGCGCATGTGCAAAGAGGCCGGGCGA
>JALVEX010000287.1 GCA_027030435.1 Paracoccaceae bacterium | reverse complement strand
GTAGCAATCAACGGTTTCGGCCGGATCGGGCGCAACGTTCTGCGGGCGATCGTGGAATCGGGGCGCGAGGATATCGAGGTGGTGGCGATCAACGATCTCGGCCCGGTCGAGACGAACGCCCATCTGCTGCGCTTTGACAGCGTGCACGGCCGCTTTCCGGCCACCGTCACCAGCGGCGAGGACTGGATCGACGTCGGCCGCGGGAAGATCAGGGTGACCGCGATCCGCGATCCGAAGGAACTGCCCTGGGGCGATGTCGATATCGCCATGGAATGCACCGGCCTCTTCACGGCGCGCGAGAAGGCGGCCATGCACCTCGAGAACGGCGCGAAGCGCGTGCTGATCTCGGCCCCGGGCGCGGGCGCGGACAAGACGATCGTCTATGGCGTCAACCACGATGTGCTGACGGGCGATGATCTGGTGGTCTCGAACGCGTCCTGCACCACCAACTGCCTCTCGCCCGTGGCCAAGGTGCTGAATGACGCCATCGGCATCGAGAAGGGCTTCATGACCACCATCCACAGCTACACCGGCGATCAGCCCACGCTCGACACCATGCACAAGGATCTCTACCGCGCCCGCGCCGCGGCGCTCTCGATGATCCCCACCTCGACGGGCGCGGCGAAGGCCGTGGGCCTCGTGCTGCCCGAACTGAACGGCAAGCTCGACGGCGTGGCGATCCGCGTGCCCACGCCCAATGTGAGCGTGGTGGATCTGGTGTTCGAGGCGGCGAGGGATACGAGCCCCGAGGAGGTGAACGCCGCCATCCGCGCCGCCGCCGACGGCCCGATGAAGGGGGTTCTCGGCTACACCGATCAGCCCAACGTGAGCGTGGATTTCAACCACGATCCCCATTCCTCCGTGTTCCACATGGATCAGACCAAGGTGATGGAGGGCCGCATGGTGCGCATCCTCACCTGGTATGACAACGAATGGGGCTTCTCCAACCGCATGAGCGATACCGCCGTCGCAATGGGGAAGCTGATCTGATGGCCCTGCCCTCGATCACGGATATGGATGTTGCGGGCAAGCGCCTCGTGGTGCGCGCCGATCTCGACATGCCGCTCGATGAGGGCGGCGCGGCGGGGGACGCCACAAGCATCATCCGTTTCGCCGAGGGCATGAAGCCGCTTCTGGAAGCGGGCGCGGCGCTGGTGATCCTCGCCCATCCGGGGCGTCCGGGCGGGCAGCGGGTGGAGGCGCTTTCCACCGAAAGGCTCGCCGCGCCGCTTGCGCGCGCGCTCGGGGCCAGGGTGCGCTTTTGCCACCAGCCTGCCGGCAACGGCACCGAGGCCGCGGCCGAGGCGCTGAAGCCCGGAGAAGCCTTGCTGTGCGAAAACATCGGCTTCGAGCCGGGCGAGGAGAAGAACGATCCCGCGCTTGCCGCGCAGCTTGCCCGCCTTGGCGATCTTTACGTGAACGACGCCTTCGCCTGCGCGCATCGCAAGCTGGCCAGCACCGTCGGGCTCGCGCAGAGGCTGCCCGCCTTTGCCGGCCCGTTGCTGGCGGCGGAGATCGCGGCGCTCACGGCCACGCTCGATGCGCCCGCGCGCCCCGCGGCCGGGATCGTTGGCGGGGCGCGGCTTTCGGCCAAGGCCGCGCTCGTGAAGAACCTCGCCCGCAAGATGGACATGCTGATCATCGGCGGCGGGATCGCCAACAGTTTCCTGTTTGCCGATGGCGCGCCCATGGGCCGTTCGCTCCATGAGCCGGATCAGGTGGAAAACGTGCGCGAGATCCGCGAAATCGCAGCGCGTTCGGGCTGCGAGATCCTGCTGCCAACGGATGTGGTGGTGGCGCGCGAATTGCGCCCCCATGCCCGCAAGCAGATCTGCGCGGCCGATGCCTGCCCCGCGGATGCGCTGATCCTCGATGCCGGCCCCGTCAGCCTGCGCCGCTACCAGACCGCGCTCGCCGAGGCCCATGCCATCCTCTGGCAGGGCCCGATCGGCGCCGTCGAGACGCCCCCCTTCGATCATTCGACCAAACTTCTTGCCGCCTGCGCCGCAGAGCTTGCGCGCGAGGGCTGCGCCGTGGCAGTTGCCGGCGGGCGCGATACGGCGCTGGCGCTCGATCTGGCGGGCGTCACGCAGGATTTCACCCATGTGTTCTCGGCCGAGGACGCATTCCTGGAATGGCTGGAAGGCAAACCCCTTCCCGCGATCGGCGCGCTCATGCGCGCCACCAAAGCTGCCTGAGGAGAGAAAACGACAATGGCACTCATCACCCTTCGTCAACTGCTGGACCACGCCGCCGAAAACGATTACGGCGTGCCCGCTTTCAACATCAACAACATGGAGCAGGGCCTCGCCATCATGCGCGCGGCGCAGAAATGCGATGCCCCGGTGATCCTGCAGGCCTCGCGCGGCGCGCGCGCTTATGCGGGCGACATCATGCTGCGCCACATGATCCAGGCGCTTTCGGAGATGTATCCCGATATCCCGATCTGCATGCACCAGGATCACGGCAACAACGAGCAGACCTGCCTTTCGGCGATCCGCCACGGCTTCACCAGCGTGATGATGGACGGCTCTCTGGAAGCCGACATGAAAACCCCGGCCTCCTATGAATACAACGTGGACATCACCGAGCGGGTGGCGCGCATGGCGCATTGGGTCGGTGCATCCGTCGAGGGTGAGCTTGGCGTGCTCGGCAGCTTGGAGACCGGCGAAGCGGCGAAGGAAGACGGCTCGGGCGCCGAGGGCAAGCTTTCGCGCGAGGATCTGCTGACCGACCCGGACCAGGCGAAGGATTTCGTGGAAAAGACGAAGGTGGACGCGCTGGCCATCGCCTGCGGCACCAGCCACGGCGCCTACAAGTTCTCGCGCAAGCCCACCGGCGATATCCTCGCCATCAGCCAGATCGAGGCGATCCACGCGAAGATTCCGAACGTGCACCTCGTGATGCACGGCTCCTCATCCGTGCCGCAGTATCTGCAGGATCTGATCAACGAAAGCGGCGGTGAGATGCCCCAGACCTACGGCGTGCCGGTGGAAGAAATCGAGAAGGGCATCAGGTCCGGCGTGCGCAAGGTCAATATCGACACCGACAACCGCATGGCGCTGACCGGACAGTTCCGCAAGGTGGCGCAGGACAAGCCGCGCGAATTCGATCCGCGCAAGTTCCTGATCCCGGCGATGGAAGAGATGGAAAAGCTCTGCCTCGACCGCTTCGAGCGTTTCGGCACCGCCGGTAACGCCAGCAAGATCAAGGTGATCGACATGGACGAGATGGCCAGGCGCTACGCCAGCGGCGAACTCGATCCGCAAACCGCCTGAGCGCGGGCCCCTGATGAGAATGCCGGCGGGCGCCCCTTCCACAGACCGCCCGCCGGCAACAACCGAAAACCGATCCAGGAGGAAAAACCAATGGACCAGTCAGACCGTTATGCCGATCTGAGCCTCAATGAAGCCGATCTGATCAAGGATGGCAAGCATGTGCTTGTCACCTACATCATGAAACCCAAGGAGGGCTTCGGCAACTATCTCCAGACCGCGGCCCATTTCGCCGCCGAAAGTTCCACCGGGACCAATGTGGAGGTGTCCACCACCGATGATTTCACCCGCAGCGTGGATGCGATCGTCTATGAGATCGACGAGGAAAAGGAGATCATGAAGATCGCCTATCCGATCGAGCTGTTTGACCGCAACGTGATCGACGGGCGGGCGATGCTCGCGAGCTTCCTCACGCTCACCATCGGCAACAACCAGGGCATGGGCGACGTGGCCTATGCCAAGATGCATGATTTCTACGTGCCGCCCGCCTATCTGCGCCTGTTCGACGGCCCCTCCACCACGATCTCCGATCTGTGGCGGGTGCTCGGCCGGCCGGTGGTGAACGGCGGCTTCATCGTCGGCACGATCATCAAGCCCAAGCTCGGCCTCAGGCCGCAGCAGTTCGCCGATGCCTGCTATGATTTCTGGCTTGGCGGCGATTTCATCAAGAACGACGAACCCCAGGGCAACCAGGTGTTTGCGCCGTTCAAGGAAACCGTGCAGCTCGTGCATGAGGCGATGAAGCGCGCCCAGGATGAAACCGGCGAAGCGAAGCTGTTTTCCTGGAACATCACCGCCGATGATTATCGCGAGATGATCCACCGCGGAGAATACATCCTCGAAACCTTCGGCCCCGACGCCGATCACTGCGCCTTCCTGGTGGATGGCTATGTGACCGGCCCGCAGGCGATCACCACCGCCCGGCGCACCTTCCCCAAGCAGTATCTGCATTATCACCGCGCCGGCCACGGCGCCGTCACCTCGCCCAGTTCCATGCGCGGCTACACCGCCTTCGTGCTGGCCAAGATGGCGCGCCTTCAGGGGGCCTCGGGCATCCATGTGGGCACCATGGGCTATGGCAAGATGGAGGGCGAGAAGGACGATACCATCATCGCCCACATGATCACCGAAGACAGCGTCGACGGCCCCTTCTACCATCAGGAATGGCTCGGCATGAACCCGACCACCCCGATCATCTCGGGGGGCATGAACGCGCTCAGGATGCCGGGCTTCTTCGAGAACCTCGGCCACTCCAACCTGATCCTGACCGCCGGCGGCGGCTCCTTCGGCCATGTGGACGGCGCCGCGGCCGGCGCCACCTCCCTGCGCCAGGCCGAACAGTGCTGGAAGGAAGGCGCCGATCCGCTGGAATTCGCCAAGGAGCACAAGGAATTCGCCCGCGCCTTCGAGAGCTTCCCGCATGATGCCGACAAGCTCTTCCCCGGCTGGCGCGAGGCCCTGCGCATCAATTCGGCTGCGTGAGGCCGGCGAACCGGATAAGAAAGCGGCACGGGCGGCGGAGATTCGCCCGTGCCGGACCAAGCATCTGCAACACTCCTTCAGGGAAAGAGCCGCACCATGTCGTTTGACCGCAAGATCAGGATCGCCCCTTCCATCCTCTCGGCCGATTTCGCCAATTTCGGCGCCGAGATCCGCGCCATCGAGGATCAGGGCGCCGACTGGGTGCATGTGGATGTGATGGACGGCCATTTCGTGCCCAATCTCACCTTCGGCCCGCCCGCGGTGAAGGCCTTCCGCCCGCATGTGAAGACCTTCATGGACGTGCACCTGATGATCGCCCCCGTCGATCCCTATATCGAGGCCTATGCCGAGGCGGGCGCCGACATGATCGTGGCCCACATGGAGGCCGGCCCCCATATCCACCGCACCATCCAGGCGATCAGGGCCCAGGGGGTGAAGGCCGGCGTTTCGCTCAACCCCGGCACGCCGCCCGAGAGCATCGAATATCTGCTCGACATGCTCGACATGGTGCTGGTGATGAGCGTCAACCCCGGCTTCGGCGGGCAGAAGTTCATCCCCTCGGCGGTGGAGAAGGTGGCCCGCGTGCGCGAGATGATCGGCGATCGCGAGATCCACATCCAGGTGGACGGCGGCATCACCCCCGAAACCGCGCCGCTGGTGGCGGCGGCGGGCGCCGATGTGCTGGTGGCGGGCTCGGCGGTGTTCAAGGGCGGCTCGGTGGAGAAGCCCGAGGTTTACGGCGCAAACATCCGCGCCATCCGCGAGGCGGCCGAAAAGGCGCTGGCGGCGTAGAGGGCTTCGGATCGCCCCCCCACGGCTTCAGGCGAGCACGTCCAGCCCACAGCCATGCTGCCCGATCTCGAAACGGTTTGCCCGGAGCAAGATGGCTCTCGCAGGGAAACATCGAACGCATGGGCCCATCGCTTTTTCCCGCACGGCCCGAAATGCGGCATATTGCCGAAGCGGCGTGCAATGGCGGCAAACGGGCTGGACGCAGCCGCCGCATATGGCGATATTCGCATGTGACATTCAAACATATGGATGCAAGGCGCGCCGCCAGAGGCCCGACGAAGCCCAGCAAGGAGAACCCGCATGAAGATCACCCGCCGCAATTTCCTCACCGCCACAGGCGCCGCCGCCCTGGCCGCCGGGCTGCCCGCGCGCGTCTGGTCGCTCGGCACCATCGAAGCCGGCAACATCCGAATCGACAGTCTTTCGGACGGCCATCTCGTGCTCTCCGGCAAGGCGGTTTACGAAAAGGCGCCGCAGGATGAGCTTCTGGCCCTCCTGAAGCGCCATGGCATCGAAGCCATCCCCGAGCGGCTGACCCCGCCCTGCAACGTCACCCTCCTGCGCGACGGCACGCATACGGTGCTGTTCGATACGGGCTCGGGCACCGGATTTCAGGATACTGTGGGCGAGCTTCCCGATGCGCTCGATGAAATCGGTGTCGGGCTCGGGGATGTGAGCCATGTGATCTTCACCCATGGCCATCCCGATCACCTCTGGGGCGTGCTCGATGATTTCGACGAACCCACCTTCACCGAAGCCGAGCACATGATGGGCAAGGTCGAATTCGAATACTGGAGCGATCCCGAAACGCTGGACCGGATCGATCAGAACCGCAAGCCCTTCGCGGCCGGCGCCAAACGGCGGCTCGATCTCCTCGGGGCGGATTTCTTCACCCTGTTCGAGGGTGCGCCCGAGCTTCTGCCCGGCGTGAAGGCTCATCCCACCTTCGGCCACAGCCCCGGCCATTGCTCCTACGAGATCACCACCCCCTCCGGGCAGGTGATGGTGGTGGGCGATGCGCTCACCAACGATATCGTCGCCTTCGAGCGCCCCGGCTGGGTTTCGGCGCGCGATCAGGATGGGGAAATGGCCGCGCAAACACGCCTGGCCCTGCTCGATCACCTCTCGCGCAATGATATCACCCTGATCGCCTATCACATCGCCCATCCGGGCATCGGCAAGGCCGAGAAGATCGGCGATGAAAGCTATCGCTTCGTGCCGCTTCAGGGCTAGAATGCGGCCGGGCCGGGCCCAACGCCCTGCCCTGCCCCGCGCCCCGAACGCAGGAACATCAAGCATCAAGGAGGCAAGACAATGGCCACTCTCACCCCACCCGTCTGCGATTTCGGCCGTCCGGCGCCGGATTTCGCTCTCCCCGGCACCGACGGCAGGATATGGACGCTCGATGACGTCAAGGGCGAAAAGGGCACGCTGGTGATGTTCATCTGCAATCACTGCCCCTATGTGCTGGCGGTGCTCGATCGCATCATCCGCGATGCCCGCGACCTTCAGAAACTCGGCATCGGCGTGGTGGCGATCTCCTCCAACGATCCCGAGGCCTACCCCCAGGACAGCTTCGAGAACATGAAGAAGATGGCCGAGGAGCGGGGCTTTCCCTTCCCCTATCTATTCGACGAAAGCCAGGAGGTGGCGCGGGCCTACGGCGCCGTCTGCACCCCCGATTTCTTCGGCTACAACAAGGATCTCGCCCTCCAGTACCGCGGCCGCCTCGATGCCTCCCGCCGCGAGGCCGGCCCGCCCGATCTGCGCCGCGATCTCTACGAGGCGATGAAGCAGGTCGCCGAAACAGGCCGCGGCCCCGAGGAGCAGATCCCCTCCATGGGCTGCTCGATCAAGTGGAAGGAAGGCGCGTGAAGGCCATCGTCTTCGATCTCGACGGCACGCTGATCCACAGCGCGCCCGATCTTCATGCGGCCTGCAACAGGATGCTGGCCGAAGAGGGCAAGCCGCCCCTGAGCCTCGAAACCGTCATCAGCTACATCGGCAACGGCGTGCCCCGCCTCGTGGCGCTCGCCATGCAGGCCGCCGGCATCCCCGAAAGCGAGCACGCGCGCCTGGTGGGCGTGTTCATGCGCCATTACGACGCCGATCCCGCCACGCTCACCACGCCTTACCCCAACCTCCTGCCGCTTCTGGAAAGCCTGAAGGCGCGCGGCCACAAGCTCGGCCTGTGCACCAACAAGCCCGAAGCGCCCGCGCGCGAGATCCTGCGCCTGCTGGAAATGGAGGATTTCTTCGCGGCCGTGGTGGGGGGCGATACGCTCGGGGTGAAAAAGCCCGATCCCGCCCCCCTGCGCCAGTGCCTGAAGCTTCTCGGGGAAGAAACCTGCCTCTATGTGGGCGACAGCGAGGTGGACGCCGAAACCGCGCGCCGCGCGGGCCTGCCCTTCGCGCTTTTCACCGGCGGCTATCGCAAGAAGCCGGTGAGCGAACTCCCCCATGAGTTCGCCTTTGCCGATTTCGCCGCCCTTGGCCCCTGGATCGAAAGCCGCGCCCCATGCCCCTCAAGGCCCTGATCTTCGATGTGGACGGCACCCTCGCCGAAACGGAAGAGGCCCACCGCCGGGCCTTCAACGAAACCTTCTCCCGGTGGGGCCTTCCCTGGCGGTGGGATCGCGCGCTCTACCGCAGGCTCCTGCGCACCACCGGCGGCAAGGAGCGCATCCGCGCCTTCCAGGCCACGCTGCCCGAGGCCGAGCGCCCGCTCGGCGCGGAAGACATCGCCCGCCTCCACCGCGAAAAGACGGCCCGCTACAGCGAAATCCTGGCCGCGGGCGGCCTCGCCCTGCGCCCCGGCGTGGCCGATCTGATCGCCTCCGCCCGCAAGGCCGGGCTCAGGATCGCCGTCGCCACCACCACCAACCTCCCCAATGTGGAGGCGCTGGCAGAATGCTGCTGGGGCAGGCCGGCCGGCGAAATCTTCGATACCATCGCCGCGGGCGACATGGTCGCGGCCAAGAAGCCGGCGCCCGATGTCTTCCTGCTGGCGCTGGAGCAGCTCGCCCTGCCGCCCGAAAGCTGCATCGCTTTTGAAGACAGCCGCAACGGCCTCCTCTCCGCCAGGGGCGCCGGCCTGCGCGTTCTCGTCACCCCCTCCGCCTATACGGCCGAGGAGGATTTCCGGGAAGCGGAATGGGTGATCGAAAGCCTCGCGCGCCCCAACCTCCCCGAGGAACTGCGCTTTCCGCCGGCGTGACACCGGCAATCCGCGGCTATCCTTCCATCACTGGTCCATAAATATCCCCGCCGCCGGCCACACTCCCCGCGGTCGGGCTTTTCACCCCGCGCCGCCAAGCTCGGCCAGAATCCCCGCCTCGTCCAGCCCGCCAAGAGCCCCCGCCACCTGCCCGCGCCCGCCCGAAAGCCGTGCGCGCACGTAGCCATCCTCCACCGCGCCGGGGCGATGGCGCAGGAGCACCGAGGCGGTGAGCAGCCCGCCAAGGCTCTCGGCAAACCAGCGCGCCTCCCCCTCGGGCGGCAGCGCCGGCCAGCGCGCCCGATGCGCCTCGAGCGCAGCGTCATACTCCCGGTTCAGCCCCCGCGCCGCCTCCAGCTCGGCCGCGAGCACCTCCCCCGCCAGCGGCTCGCGCGCCAGCGTGCGCAGGATGTCGAGGCAGATCACGTTGCCCGAGCCCTCCCAGATGGAATTGAGGGGCGTTTCGCGAAACAGAAGCGGCAGCGGC
>JALVEX010000286.1 GCA_027030435.1 Paracoccaceae bacterium | reverse complement strand
TCGGAAAGGCGCGCGGCGATGGATTCTCGGCCCGCAACTGGCTTGAAAACGATGGCGATGGCGCCAGCCAGAAAGAGGCGGCGGCGCGGCCAGGGCTCGAGCGTGGCAAGGGCGAGATCCGCTTTCGCCTTGGTGCGGTTCCCTTCGTGCAGCTTTTCGGCAAGGGCGCGCGGGCGCGGTTTGGCGAAGCCTGCCGCGAGGGGGCATGGGTCATCCTTGCGGCGGAGTCAGGCGCATCAGCGGGTAATGGCGGCCCGGCGAAATGCCATCTCATAGATGCCGCCCTGCTGGGGCGAACGGGGCCGCTTGCCATCTACCCGCCGCCACCCGGCGGCGAGGCGGCAGGGCCGGTCATCGTGACGGCGCGGGAGGTTTCCGGTGACAGGATATGGAATGCCGCCAACGATCAGCGGCCTTGATGGCACCCGCTTTGCACGCCATCCTTCACGCCTGCCGACTCCTGCGGCTTGCCGGCCGCGAGCCCCCATCCGGCGGGGGCGGCGTGCCCGCTCAATAGGTGCGGATCAGCCCCACGAGCCGGCCCTGCACCTTGACGGAGCCTTCCGGCAGCACCCGTGTTTCATAGGCCGGGTTGGCGGCTTCGAGCGCGATCATGTTGCCGCGCCGGTAGAAGCGCTTCAGCGTGGCTTCGTAGCCTTCCACGAGCGCCACCACGATATCGCCGTTCTCCGCCTGGCTGCCTTCGCGGATCACCACCACATCGCCATCGTTGATGCCCGCCTCGATCATCGAATCGCCCTTCACCTCGAGCGCGTAATGGCGGGCATTGCCGCCGATCATCTGCCCCGGCACGGCTACGCTCTGGGCTGCTTCGCTGATCGCCTCGATCGGCGTGCCGGCGGCGATGCGCCCCATCAGCGGAAGCTCCACGGCGCCGGCCGCCTCCACGGCAAGCGCGGCGGGCGGCGGATCGGTGCGATCGCCTTCGATCACGCGGGGCGAGAAGCCGCTGCCGCTCGCCGCTGCGCGCCCGGCAATCGGCTCGGGGAGCTTCAGGATCTCGATGGCGCGGGCCTTGTGCGGCAGGCGGCGGATGAAGCCGCGCTCCTCGAGCGCGGTGATCAGCCGGTGGATGCCGGATTTGGAGCGCAGATCGAGCGCATCCTTCATTTCGTCAAAGGAAGGGGGCACGCCATCGCGCTGCAGGCGCTTGTGGATGAAGCTGAGAAGATCGAGCTGTTTCTTCGTGAGCATGGGGGCCCTCCCTTTACCGGACTGCGGCCGGATCGCGGCATTTCTCCCCGATGTTCTAGGGATGTTCACGTTTTGTGTCAAGCCGTTCCAGATCAGTGGCCGCGCCCGGGGGGCGTTGCCCGCTCAGAGCGGGATGTATTCCACCTGCTCGCCGGCCTTGCGCGGGCCTTCGTCGGGCGCGCGCACAAGCAGCGCATCGGCGCTGGCGAGCACGCTGAGGAGCGAGCTGTCCTGCCTCGGCATGGGGGTGATGGTGCCTCTTTCGCCGAGGGTTGCGCGCATGTAGTGCTCGCGCGCGCCATTGGCCGGGAGATCGCAGCCGAGCGGCGCCGTGCGGCGGGGGCGGGGGCGGGCGCCCAGCCCCAGCATCAGATCCACCGCCGGCAGCAGGAACACCTGCGCACAGACCATGGAAGAGACAGGATTGCCCGGCAGGCCGATCATCGGGGTTTCGCCGAGCCGCCCGGCAATGAGCGGCTTTCCGGGGCGCATCTTCACCTTGTAGAAGGCCCGCTCGAGCCCGAGATCGCCCGCCACCTGCCCGACAAGATCGTGATCGCCAACCGAGGCCCCGCCGATGGTGACGATGAGATCCGCGCCCCCGGCCAGGCCGAAGGCGGCTTCGAGCGAGGCGCGCTCATCGCGCGCGATGGGCAGCATGCGCACCTCTGCCCCGGCGCCCTCCAGAAGGGCGGCGAGGCCGAAATTGTTGGAGGCGATGATCTGATCGGGGCCGGGATCCTCGCCCGGCATCACCAGCTCATCACCCGTGGCCATCAGAGCGATCACCGGGCGGCGGGCCACCGTGACCTCGGGCAGGTTCATCGACGCCAGCAGCGCGATATCGGCAGGCTTCAGACGGCGCGGGGCGGCGAGCCTGTCGCCCACGGCGAAATCGCAGCCGGCGGGGCGGATGAAATCGCTCTCGGAAAGATCGGGCTCGATGGTGATCACGTCGCCGCGCCGGCTCACCTCTTCCTGCATCACCACCCGGCTCGCGCCCTCGGGCACCGGCGCGCCGGTGAAGATGCGCACCGCCTGCCCGGGGCCGACGCTGCCTTCGAAGCGGTGCCCGGCCGCGCTTTCCCCGATCACCCGGAACATCGCGCCGGGCTCGGCCTCCTCGCCCCTGATCGCATAGCCGTCCATCGCCGAAGAGGGGAAAGGGGGCTGGCTGCGCGCCGCCACGGCATCGCGCGCCAGCACCCGGCCCGCGGCTTCCCGCAGCGCCACGGTTTCGCCGGGCAGGGGGGCGAGCAGCGAAAATATCCGCTCCAGCGCTTCATTGACGGTGATCATGCCCTACTCCGCCTCATACCGCCCGGATTTTCCGCCTTCCTTCATCACGAGGCGGATATCGCTGATTTCCATGCCCTTTTCCACCGCTTTCAGCATATCGTAAACGGTGAGCGCGGCGGTGGTGACGGCCGTCAGCGCCTCCATCTCCACGCCCGTCTTGCCGGTGGTTTTCACGGTGGCTTCGATCACCACGCCGGGCAGATCGGGATCGGGGGCGAGATCGAGCGAAACCTTGGTGATCGGCAGAGGATGGCAGAGCGGGATCAGCTCGCTGCATTTCTTCGCGCCCATGATCCCGGCAAGGCGCGCCACGCCCAGCACATCGCCCTTCTTCGCGCTGCCCGCGGCCATGATCTCATAGGTTTCGCGGCTCATCCGCACCGCGCCGCGGGCCACCGCCGTGCGCGCCGTTTCCGCCTTCTGCGAGACATCCACCATATGCGCCTGCCCGGCATCATCGAAATGGGTGAGCTTGCCGGCCATGGTCAGAGCCCTCCGCCTTCGGGAAGGTAAGGATTGGCCAGAAGCGCGCGGGTGGCGGCCTCCACATCGGGCTGGCGCATCAGCGCTTCGCCGATCAGGAAGCAGCGCACGCCGTAGCGGGCGAGTTCGGCCAGATCCTCCGGGGTGGAGAGGCCGGATTCGGAAACGATGGTGCGCTCGGGGGGCACGCGCTTGGCCAGCCGCCTGGTGGTGTCGAGCGAGGTTTCGAAGGTCTTCAGATCGCGGTTGTTGATGCCAAGGAGGCGGGAGGAAAGGGCCCCGGCGCGCTGAAGCTCGGCTTCGTCATGGACCTCGATCAGCGCATCCATCCCCCAGCCCTTTGCGGCTTCTTCGAGCGCCTGGGCCTCGGCATCGCTGACCATCGCCATGATGATCAGGATGCAATCGGCGCCGAGCGCCCGGGCTTCGGCCACCTGATAGGGATCGAGCATGAAATCCTTGCGCAGGACAGGGAGTGAAGTGGCCTCGCGCGCGGCCGTGAGGTATTCGTCGGCGCCCTGGAAGCTCGGGGTGTCCGTCAGCACCGAGAGGCAGGCGGCGCCGCCGCGCTCATAGGCCTGCGCGAGGGCGGCGGGATCGAAATCCGCGCGGATCAGCCCTTTCGACGGGCTGGCTTTCTTGATCTCGGCGATCAGCCCGTAGCCGTCATGGCTGGCGCGGATCAGCGCTTCGGCGAAGGGGCGCACCGGCGGCGCGGCCCGGGCGGCGGCCTCAACCTCCGCCAGCGGGCGCTCGGCGCTGCGCGCGGCGATTTCCTCGAGCTTGTAGGCCCGGATCTTTTCAAGAATGTCCATGCTGGCTGTTTAGCGTGGCCGCGGGGCGGGGACAATCAAAACCCGTATGCCTGGCGCATTCCCTGCATGGCCGCGCCGGGCGGGGGAGATTCGGGCGTGGGGGCGAGGATGGCCTCGGCGATGCAGCATGCCTCGAAGGCGCGCAGTTGCGGGCGGGCAAGGTGGCAGGCGGATGGGTATCTTTCCGGCAGGCTGGCGCGCGCCTCTGGAGGGAAGGCCTCGAAGGTGGCGGCAGAAGGATAGAGGCTTTCGGTGGGCAGGTTCTCCGTAAAGATGATCTCGTGGCGCTCGAACAGAAGATGGTGATAGAGGATGGGCGCGCGTGTGGCGCTGCGCAGGATCGTGGTGCCGTTCACGAGATGCCCGGCCGCGGCGAGGAGTTGGGCGCAGCCGAAATCGAGCTGGCAGCGGTAGTGATCGAGAAGCACCCGGTGATTGGGCGAGACATGGAGATCGCGGCGCGGAAGATCGGGGCCGAAAGCGTGAGCGCGTATGGTGATCGGCTGCTCGCTGATGAGGCGCGCCGCCCGGCGTGAGGGCATGATCCGTGTCCGGCCGGCCCAGAGGATTTCCTGTGCGCCGTGATCGAGGGTGATCACCCTGTCGCCCGGGCGAAGATCCTCGATCGGCCGCTCGCCTGATTCCGTCAGCACCAGCGTGCCGCTCAGGAAGCATGGCGTGGTGCCCTTCGAAGGCGGATCGAGCACGTGGTAGCTGTTTCCGCCATCGGTGCTTTCGAGCGACTGGCCCGCGCCGGCCTGGCCGATTTCGGTGGAGGTCAGGCCGTTGGCGGGGCCTTCCGTGGCAGTGACGGCGGCGGCGTTGTCGGTAAAGGAGATGAACTGGTGAACGGTATTGGTGGCGGCGTCGTAAAGCGCGACTGCGCCGAATTTGTGCAGGCCGTTGAAGGTGGAGGAGGTCGCCGTGTCGATGACATAGACATCCTTGCCCGCAACGGTATTGACAACGGAGCCGAGCGCATTGGTGGTGCGCACGGTGCCATCCGCGTTATAGACGATGACCTGGAGATTGCTCACATCGGTGCCGGTGGTGACGGCGATCTCGATGAAATCCTTGTTGGCGCCGCCGAGATATTTGACTTCCGATATGTAGGGGTCGGCCATTGTTCGCTGCATCCGGTTTTCTGGACTTCGGCAACTCTGGCATCTCAAGATGGCATATTCAAGGCGGGGTGGCCGGGGCGGGATGCCTCCGGCGGGGATATTTCAGGGACCAGCGATGGGGAGGGAGCTTCGGTGCCGCGTCAGCCGGCGGCGGAGGTGATCCGGGCGAGGATTTCGATCTTCTCGCGTGCCGCGCCGCTGTCGATGCTTTCGGCCGCCATTTCAACCCCTTCGGGGAGGGTGCCTGCCTTGCCGGCCACCATCAGGGCGGCGGCGGCGTTCAGCAGCACCGCATCGCGGTAGGCGGATTTCTCGCCCGCCAGCAGGGCGGCGAAGGCGCGGCCGTTTTCCTCGGGGGTGCCGCCGAGGATGGCCTCGAAGGGATGCAGGGGCAGGCCGGCATCCTCGGGGGAGATCTCGAATTCGCGGATCTCGCCGCTTTCCTCGAGCGCGGCGACGCGGCTCGGGGCGGCGATGGAAAGCTCGTCGGTGCCGTCGCCGCCGTGCACCAGCCAGGCGCGTTCGGAGCCGAGCGCCTTCAGGGTTTCGGCCATGGGGCGGATCAGATCGGGGGAGAAGGCGCCGGTGAGCTGGCGCTTCACCCCGGCCGGGTTGGTCAGGGGGCCGAGGATGTTGAAGATGGTGCGGGTGCCAAGCTCGGCGCGCGTGGGCATCACATGGGCGATCGCCGGGTGATGCATGGGGGCCATCATGAAGGCGATGCCGGCACTTGCCAGCGCCGCTTCGACCACCTCCGGCCCGACCATCACGTTGACGCCCATCTGCCCGAGCGCATCCGCCGCGCCCGATTTCGAGGAAAGGTTGCGGTTGCCGTGCTTGGCCACGGGCACGCCGGCGCCCGCCACCACGAAGGCGGTGGCGGTGGAGATGTTGAGCGTGCCCTTGCCGTCGCCCCCGGTGCCGACGATGTCGATCGCGCCCTGGGGGGCCTTCACCGGTTTGCATTTCGCGCGCATCACGGCGGCGGCGGCGGCGTATTCGTCCACCGTTTCGCCACGGGTGCGCAGCGCCATCAGGAAGCCGCCGATCTGGCTTGGCGTGGCATCGCCCTCGAACAGGATGTTGAAGGCTTCTTCGGCCTCAGCGCGGGTGAGCGGCCCTTCGGCGGCGGCCGCGATCAGGGGTTTGAGGGCTTCGCTCATGCGGGCTCCGGGGTTTTCAGGGTTGCGAGGAAGTTCTTCAGCAGATCATGGCCGTGCTCGGAGGCGATGCTTTCGGGATGGAACTGCACCCCGTGGATCGGCAGATCGCGGTGGGCGAGCCCCATGATGGTGCCATCGGCCAGTTCGGCATTGACGCGCAGGCAGTCGGGCAGGCTTTCGTGCGCCACCACCAGCGAGTGATAGCGCGTGGCCCTGAGCGGCGAGGGCAGGCCGGCGAACACGCCCGTGCCGTCATGGCGGATCTCGCCGAGCTTGCCATGCACGATCTCGGGCGCCTGCACGACCTGCCCGCCGAAGGCTTCGCCGATCGTCTGGTGCCCGAGGCAGACGCCAAGGAGCGGCATGCGCGCCTCGGCTGCCGCCTTGGTGAGCGCGAGGCAGATGCCGGCGCGGGCCGGATCGCAGGGTCCGGGCGAGAGCACGAAGCCCTCGGCACCCGCTCCCATGGCCTCCTGCACGTTGATCTCATCATTGCGCACGACCTTCACCTCGGCTCCGAGCTCGCCCAGGTAATGGACGAGGTTCCAGGTGAAACTGTCGTAATTGTCGATCAGGAGGAGCATGGCGGACCGCTGGCTGCAACATTTTGGGGTGAACCGGTGTTTGGTTCGCGCTATACATGCCCCAAACAGCCAAGCAAGGGCAAGGCCCGGTTGTTCGAGGGCAGGCGTGGCGTAACAAGCGGAGAGAGCAGTGTTCAGAGGATTCATTTCCGGTGTTGTGTGGGGCGGCATCTTCGCCGCGATTGTTGCCGTGGCGGTTTCATCGCTGATGCCTCTGCCGCAAAGGCCCGAAGAGGCGCCCGCGGGCGCTGATCCGGGGGGGGCGGATGCAGCGGAGGCGAAAGACGCGAAAGCGGCAACGGGTGCGGATACTGGCGCGGTGCCGGGGCAGGCGGGAGAAACCGCCCCGCAAGCCGCCCCGGCGGGCGGTGGCGAAGAGGCAGACAACGGCGCGCCGGCTGAGGCGAGCGAAAGGGGGGCGGAGGGCGAAAGGCCCGCCACCGCCGGTTTCGGCGAGGAGGCGGAGATCGAAGCCATCGCCCCGCCGGCGGATACAGCGGAACAGAGCGGGAGTGATACGGAGGAACAGCCTTCCGAAAGCACAGGCGCCCAGCCTGCGCCGCAACCCGAACCTGCCACAGTCGAACCTGCCACAGCCGAGCCGGAAACATCCGAGCCGGAAGCCACAGATGCCGGAGCTTCGGAGCCGGCCCCGGCAGAGAGCGATTCTGCCCCGCGCACCGGTGCCATTGGCACCGCCCCCCCGGGCGGGGTCATCATCTCGCCGCCCGAGGGCGGTGGGCAGGGCTCGCTCCGGGTGAACGAGAAGGGCGAGATCGTGATCATCGCGCCCGCTGGCGGCTCCGCCGGGGTGCGCGCGGCAGGAGGCGGAGCGGCAGGCGGCGGGGCGGCGCAGGCCGGCCCCGGGGCAACCGACGGGATCGGCGGGGCCATCCCCGAAGCACCCGGCGGTGTTGACGGCACGCAAATGCCATCCGAGGCGCCGGGCTTCGCCGATGGCGCGGGGGCTGCGCCGGGCGATGCGGCGCAAGGCGATGCGGAGCAGGGCAATGGCCGGCAGGGCGATGCGGGTGGCAAGGCCGAAGAAGGCGCAGGCCCCACCGGCTCGAACGATGAGCAGAAAGCGGCAGCTTCCGGTAATGATGGCGGCGAGGGCGGCGGCGAAAACGCGGCCGGTGGCGAAGCGGCTCCAGAGGGCGCCGATGCGCAGGCCGGAAGCGATGCGGGCAAGCCGAAAGGGCCGCCCGGCGCCAAGTTCATGAAGCCTCCGGGTGCGTCGCCAAAGCCCGCGCCTTCGCCGAAGCCGGCCCCCGCGCAGGAACCTGCCCCCGCCTCCGAACCGGGCCCGGTCCCGCCCGAAACCACCGTGCCGCAGGATCTCGCTCCGATCGACGGGGAAATCAGAGGCGCGCTCGAGGGCGATGTGTTGCCCGCCGGCGCCGGAGGAGGCGCGGAACAAGCCCCCGCCCCGGTGGCGAGAGCCGCGCCGAAAGCCAGGCTTTCCGCCCCCGCCCGGCCCGGATCGCCCATGCAGGTGGCGACCAAAGCCTTGCCCGGCCTCGCCATCGCCCCGATGCCGCCGGCGCTGACCGGGGCCGGCGCGCCCGCGCTGGAGGCGCAGAACGATACCCGGATCGCGCTCGCCCCGGCGGCAACGGATCCCGCCCCCAGCCCCGAAAGGCCGGCGCCGCCGGAGGCTTCGAAAGCGGAGGCAGCGCCGGGGGAAGAGATCATCGCAACCCTTTCCCCCCATCTGCGAAAGCCGATGTCCGGGGGCAGCGGCTTCGGGGGCGGTGAAGCGTCAGAGAGCGCGGATTCCGCCGCCCCGGTCGCGCCGCCATCTTCCGGCGCTCAGCCCGGGCAGGCGGGGAAAGCCCCGCGCCTCCTCGTCGTCGGCAAGGGCGGCGGGCAGATCAGGATCGCAAAGGTCACGCCCGATGCCAATGCGCCGCTCCCTCAGATCCGCACCGCTTCGCCAGCGGATGACGATCCCGCAGAAGCGGAGGCGATGGACGCTCCCCCTTCCCCCGCCACCCCCGGCGATAAGAGCGCCGAATCCGGCGGGGATGCCGCCACCATGCCCGCGCTCGTCCGCAATGCCGAACCCTTCGAAAATCCCGAAGGCCGGGCGCTGCTGGCGCTTGTGTTGCGGGATGACCCGCAAAATCCCGTGGGGGATAACGTGCTCGCCAATCTCGCGCTCCCCCTCACATTCGCCATCGATGCCAATCGCGATGATGCGGGCGAGCGGGCAAAACGCTACCGCGATGCCGGTTTCGAGGTCGTCATCCTGACAGACATGCCCAAGGGCGCGCGGCCCGCGGATGTGGAGATCGCCTTTCAGGCATACAAAGCCGCGATCCCCCTCGCCGTGGCCTTCCTGGACCGCAACCCCGAGGGCCTCCAGGCCGATCTCGGGCTGGTGCGCCAGGCGCTCGCCAATCTGGCGGAAAGCGGGCACGGCTTTCTCGCCTTCGAAAGGGGGCTGAACACCACCACCCAGATCGCGCGCCGCAGCGGGGTGCGTGCCGATGTGATCTCCGGCCTGCTCGAAGCGAAGGGCGAAACGCCCCCCATGATCCGCCGCCAGCTCGATCGCGCCGCCTTCCGCGCCGCCCGGAAGGGAAAGGCGATCCTG
>JALVEX010000285.1 GCA_027030435.1 Paracoccaceae bacterium | reverse complement strand
GCCCCGAAAACATCGACCTGCGCCTGCGCGCCATGCTCGGCGATGATATCGAATATGAGCTCGAGTGGTCCTCCATCTACACCTTCCAATGCCGCCGGATGGAGAAATTCCGCCACGGCCGGGTTCTGTTTGCCGGCGATGCGGCGCATCAGGTATCGCCTTTCGGCGCGCGCGGCGCCAATTCCGGCTTTCAGGATACCGACAATCTGGTGTGGAAGCTGAAACTGGTGCTGGAAGGCCATGCGCCGGAGGCCCTGCTCGAGAGCTACAACGAAGAGCGCGTGATGGCAGCCGATGAAAACATCCTCAATTCCACCCGCTCCACCGATTTCATCACCCCGAAAAGCGAAACAAGCCGGATCTTCCGCGATGCCGTCCTGGATCTGGCCACGCATCACGATTTCGCCCGCCCGTTGATAAATACCGGCCGCCTCTCCGTGCCGGCCACATATGACGGATCGGCGCTGAACGGGCCTGACGCCGATGGCCTGCCCCGCGCCCTGCGCCCCGGCGCCCCGGCCGTGGATGCGCCCCTGAAGGAAGGCTGGCTTCTGGAGCGCCTCGGCAACCGTTTCCAGCTACTGGCCATCGGCACGGCAGCCGAAAAGGGTCTGGTGCTTGGCGGGGTGGAGATCGAGACCATCCACATCTCGCCCGATGAAAGCCCCGAACTGGCGGCGCGCTATCTCGGGGATGCGCAATCCGCTGTTTATCTGCTGCGCCCGGATCAGCATGTGGCCGCGCGCTGGCGGGCATTCGATCGCGGGGCGGTGCTGGAGGCACTCGCCCGCGCCACCGCTCAAGGGGAGGCCTGAGATGGCAAAACTCGTAACATCGCCCAACATCCCTGCCGCCGATGAATTCTTCGCCGCATTGCTCGCGGCCCATGAGGGGCTGAGCAAGGAGGAATCCGACTCCTTCAATGCGCGCCTGATCCTCATCCTTGCCAATCATGTGGGCGATATGGAGGTGCTGGAGGAGGCGCTGGAGATCGCCGGAAATCCGGGTGCTGCATCCGGGCAGGCATGAAAACGGCCCGGCACATCATTCGTGCCGGGCCATGACGGGAAGCTCAACTCCAGGCGTATATCAGCTCACGTTGAATTCCAGCGGCGATACCGTCTGGAAAAGTCCGGTATCGATCAGCTTGTCGATCGCTTCCTGCGGCACCGGGTTGTCAACATAGAGAAGCGCGATCGCATCGCCGCCCACCTCGTTGCGGCCAAGCGTGAAGTTGGCGATGTTGACGCCGCATTCCCCCATGGTGGCCCCGAGGGTGCCGATGATGCCGGGCACGTCCTTGTTGGTGGTATAGAGCATGTGCCGGCCCACTTCGGCATCGATGTTGATCCCCTTGATCTGGATGAAGCGCGGCTTGCCATCGCTGAACACGGTGCCGGCAATGGTGCGCTCGCGCTTGTCGGTGACCACCGTGAGCTTGATATAGGCATCGAAAACGCCGGATTTTTCCTGCGTTGTCTGCGAAATCTTGATGCCGCGTTCGCGCGCGATCACCGGGGCGGACACCATGTTCACATCCGGGTTGGAGGCTTTCATGATCCCGGCGATGGTGCCGCATTCGAGCGCCGGAAGGTTCATCTCGGCCACGGCGCCATCATAGAGAATGTTGATCGCCTTGATCGGCTCGTCCGTCATCTGGCCGACGAAGGCGCCGAGGTGCTCGGCGAGCTTCAGCCACGGCCCCATCACCGCCGCTTCCTCGGCCGTCACCGCCGGCATGTTGAGCGAATTGCTGACAGCCCCCGTCAGCAGGTAGTCCGACATCTGCTCGGCCACCTGGATCGCCACGTTTTCCTGCGCCTCGCGGGTGGAGGCGCCGAGATGCGGCGTTACGACGACATTCTCAAGCCCGAACAGCGGGCTGTCGGTGGCCGGTTCCTTCTCGAACACGTCAAAGCCGGCCCCTGCCACATGGCCATCCTTGATCGCCTCGGCAAGCGCGGCCTCATCCACCAGGCCGCCGCGGGCGCAGTTGATGATGCGCACGCCCTTCTTCGTCCTGGCGATGTTCTCGGCCGAGAGAATGTTGCGGGTCTTGTCGGTGAGGGGCACATGCAGGGTGATGAAATCGGCGCGTTTCAGCAGATCATCAAGCTCGACCTTCGTCACTCCAAGCTTCGCCGCGCGTTCCTCGCTGAGGAAAGGATCGTAGGCGAGCACCTTCATCTTCAGCCCGAGCGCCCTTTCGGCAACGATGGAGCCGATATTGCCGCAGCCGATGAGGCCCAGCGTCTTGCTGGTGACCTCAACCCCCATGAAGCGGGATTTCTCCCATTTTCCGGCATGGGTCGAGGCGTTGGCCTCGGGGATCTGGCGCGCTACGGCCATCATCAGGGCGATGGCGTGCTCGGCGGTGGTGATCGAGTTGCCGAAAGGCGTGTTCATCACGATCACGCCCTTCTTCGAGGCGGCGGGAA
>JALVEX010000284.1 GCA_027030435.1 Paracoccaceae bacterium | reverse complement strand
GATATCCGAGAGGCGCGGCACGTTGGTGAGCGTCAGCGGCTCCTCGCTCAGAAGCGTGGCCGGCATCAGCGCGAGGCAGGCGTTCTTGGCCCCGGCGATCGGGATCTGCCCCGACAAGGGCCCGTTGCCGGTTACGATGATCTTGTCCATGTTTTCTGCCCCGCCTTGCTCGTTACTGCCCTTTTTGGCCCGATTCGGGCTCTTCTGCCTTCTCAGCCCCGCCCCTGCGGGCACGCATCTGCGCCTTGCGCCGGGCCATGTTGGCCTTGAGCGCCGCCTTCAGCCTTTCTTCCCGGCTTTCGGCGGCTTTTCCGCCCGGTTTCGATTTGCCGCTTCGCGTCATGCGCCCTCTCTAGCGCACGGGGAAAAAAGGGTCCAGATTGCGCTTGCGTCAGGGGGAATTTCCGCGTAATCAGCCGCCCACGAGCAAAGGGCTGCTGTAGCTCAGAGGTAGAGCACTCCCTTGGTAAGGGAGAGGTCGAGAGTTCAATTCTCTCCAGCAGCACCATTTCCCGCTTCCGCATTTCCCGCTTCCGCCCGAAGAGCCGCCCCCACCGAGGGCACGGATCTCTCAGGCCGTTGGCCGCAAAACGCCGTTTTCCGTGACGATCGCATCGAGCGGCTGATCGGTGGGCTCTGCGGGGAGGCGCTCCACCTCCTGCGCGGCGAAGGCAAACCCAACCGCAAGCACATCGCCCCGCGCGCGCAGCATCTCCAGCGTGCGATCATAGAAGCCGCCGCCATAGCCGAGCCGGTGGCCCGCCGCATCGAAGGCAAGCAGGGGCACGATCAGCACCTCGGGCACGAGCACCCTCCCTTCGGTCGGCACAAGGGCGCCGAAGGCCCCCTTCACAAGCGGCCCGCCCGCCACCCATTCGCGAAAGGACAGCGGCCTGCCCGCCCCTTCCACCACCGGCAGGCAGAGAGGCCCATGCGAGGCCATCGCCTCCATCACCGGCAGAGGGGAGAGCTCGCTGCGGATCGGCATGTAGCCCGAGAGCACGCGGCCCCGGAGAGGCTTCAGGAAATCGAGCAGCGCGGCCTGGGCGCGCCGCTCCCGCGCTGCGCTCTGCGCCCCGGCGCGCCGCCGCTCGGCCTCGGCACGCAGGGCAGCCTTCGCCGCCGCATCATCTCCCCCGCCGTTCACAGCAGGAGAACCGAGGCGAGCCCGAGAAAGACGAAGAAGCCCACCACATCGGTTACCGTCGTCACGAAAGTGCCGGAGGCCAGCGCCGGATCCACCCCAAGCCTTTCGAGCGTCACCGGCACCAATACCCCGACCAGCGCCGCCACGATAAGATTGATGATCATCGCCAGCGCGATCACCACCCCGAGCATCGGCATCCCGAACCAGAACGCCCCCACAATGCCGATGATGGCTGCGAAAACGAGGCCGTTGATCAGCCCCACAAGCACCTCGCGGCGCACGACACGCCAGAAGTTCGCCGGCGTCAGATCCTTGGTGGCAAGGGCGCGCACGGCAACCGTCAGGGTCTGGGTGCCGGCGTTGCCGCCCATCGAGGCCACGATCGGCATCAGCACCGCCAGCGCCACCATGCGCGAGATCGCATCCTGGAACTGCGCGATCACACTGGCGGCGATGATCGCCGTGATCAGATTGACAAACAGCCAGGGCACACGCTGGCGCGAGGTTTCGATCGGGGTATCAAAGAGGCTTTCCTCCTCGGAAACACCGGCAAGGCGGAGCATGTCTTCCTCGGTTTCCTCGTCGAGCACCTCCATCGCGTCATCGATGGTGATCACGCCGACAAGCCGGCCGTCCTTGTCCACCACCGGGGCGGAGATCAGGTGATACTGGTTGAAGGCATAGGCCACATCCTCCTCGGGCTGATCCACGGGAATGGTGCGGAAGCTCTCCTCCGTGATCGCTTTGAGGGGGGTATCGCGCTTGCTGGCCAGAAGCTTGCCGAGCGTCACGTAGCCCGTGGGGCGCATCTTCGGATCGACGAGGATCACATGGTAGAACTGCTCTGGCAGATCGTCGGCGGCGCGCAGGAAATCGATCGTCTGGCCCACCGTCCAGTGCTCGGGGGCCACCACAACCTCGCGCTGCATGAGGCGGCCGGCGGAATCCTCCGGGTAGGAAAGCGCCTGCTCCACCGCCACCCGCTCGGCATCGGGCAGCGCGGAGAGCACCTCTTCCTGCTCCGGCTCGTCCAGATCCTCGAGGATATCCACCACGTCATCGGTTTCGAGATCGCGCACCGCCTCGGCGAGCGCCTCGGGATCAAGATCGCGGATCACCTCCTCGCGAAGGGCTTCATCGAGCTCGGCGAGCACCTCGCCCTCGAGCTCCCCCCCGTGCCACAGCCGCAGAAGCCCGCGCCGCTCGGCGGGGCCTATCTGCTCCAGAAGGTCGGCGATATCGGCCGGGTGCAGAGGCTCGAGCAGCGCCTCAAGAAGATCGCCGTCCTGGGC
>JALVEX010000283.1 GCA_027030435.1 Paracoccaceae bacterium | reverse complement strand
GCAGCACTTCAGCGCGGGGTGATGCCGCGCAGGCGCTCGGAGCGGCGGCGCAGGAGCTCCACGGTCGTCAGCAGCGCGATGGAGACGATCACCAGGATCGTGGCCACGGCGAGGATCGCCGGGCTGATCTGCTCTCGGATGCCGTTCCACATCTGGCGCGGGATGGTCTGCTCGTCGAGCGCACCGACGAAGAGCACCACCACCACCTCGTCAAAGCTGGTGACGAAGGCAAACAGCGCGCCCGAGATCACGCCTGGCAGGATCAGGGGCATGGTGACGCGGAAGAAGGTGGTGCGCGGATCGGCGCCGAGATTGGCGGCGGCGCGATTGAGCGAGTGATCGAAGCCCACCAGCGTGGCGGTGACGGTGATGATCACGAAGGGGATGCCGAGTGTGGCATGCGCGAGGATGATACCGAGATAGGGGATTCCCCAGTGGCTGATCTGGATCTTCGAGTAGAAGAAGAAAAGCCCGGTGGCGGTGATGATGATGGGCACGATCATGGGTGAGATCAGGATCGCCATGATGGCGCGGCGGAAGGGCATTTCCGGGCGCGAGAGGCCGAGCGCGGCGAGGGTGCCGAAGCCGGTGGCGAGGATGGTGGCGAAAAATCCGATGATGAAGGAATTCTTCGCCGCGTTCACCCATTTGGAATTTTCCCACACATCCGCCCACCAGGAGAGATCGCGCGGGGCGTCCGGGTTGATCATGCCGAAGGTGAGGAGCTTGTCATACCAGCGCAAGCTGTAGCCCTCGGGATCGAGCGCCAGCATCTTCGGGGTGAAGGTGAAATAGGGCTCGGCATTGAAGGAAAGCGGGATCACCACGAGGATCGGCGCGATCAGGAAGAGAAAGATCAGCGCGCAGATCACGAGGTAGGTGTAGTGCCAGATGCGCTCCAGCGGAGAGGCGTAATTGGGAAGGGCCATGCTGCGCGCCTCCTATCCGAGCTTCAGGTTGTCGATGCCCACCAGCTTGTCATAGAGCCAGTAGAGGATGAGGATGCCGGTCAGCAGGAGCGCGGCCAGCGCCGCGGCGAGCGACCAGTTGAGCGATTTCTGGATGTGGAAGGCGATCAGGTTGGAAATCAGCGTGCCGTCCGATCCGCCCACAAGGGCCGGGGTGATGTAGTAGCCCACGGCGAGGATGAACACCAGAAGCGCGCCGGCGCCGATGCCCGGCACCGTCTGCGGGAAGTAGATGCGGCGGAAGGCCGTCCAGCTGGTGGCGCCGAGATTGCGCGCCGCGCGCACGTAGGAAGGGTTGATCGTGCGCATCACCGAATAAAGCGGCAGCACCATGAACGGCAGCAGGATATGGGTCATCGCCACCACGGTGCCGATCTTGTTGTACATCATCTGGATGCGGCCATCATCGCTGATCACGCCGAGAGCGACCAGTATGTCATTGATCACCCCCTGGCTTTGCAGGAGCACCATCCAGCTGGTGGTGCGCACCAGAAGGGACGTCCAGAACGGCAGCAGCACGAGGATCATCAGCAGGTTGGATTTCCTGAGCGGCAGCGTGGCCAGCAGATGGGCGATCGGATAGGCGAGGATCAGGGTGAGGAAGGTGATCAGCAGCGAAAGCGCCAGCGTGCGGCCGAAAAGCATCTTGTAGATGCGCCGGTTTTCATCCACGGGCACGATCTTGCCGCTCGGATCGCGCTTCAGATCGAGCGCCGCGAGATAGAAATTCATCGTGTAGGGCGAGGCGGCGCCGCGCATCACCTGCCAGAGCGCCGGATCGCCCCATTTGGGATCGAGCTTCAGCAGCGCCTCCCTGAAGGGCGGCTCGAGCTTCTTCGCCTTGCGCGCGCCCTTGGTGAACAGGCTGCGTGAACCGGGCAGCTCGTAATTGACGCGCGTGCCCACGAGCCCGGCCTTCTTCGTCTTCTTCAGCAGCCTGAGATCGGCGACGAGGGCCGCATAGGCGCTTTCGTCGGGCTCCGTGCCGGGCGGGTGCTCGGCGAACCAGGCCACTAGATTTGGCATGTTGTCATGAAAATTCGGGCTGTAGACGGAACGTTTCAGCAATTCGCCGATCGGCATGATGAAGGTAATGACCACGAAGGCGAGAAGCGGCAGCACCAGAAGGAAGGCCCGCAGGCGGGCCCGGAACTGCGCCCTCGCCATGGCGGATTTGAGCGAGGTGCCGTCGGCCATCGTGAGCGGGCCGTCCTCGACACCGCCCGCCGTGGCGACAAGGGCCACATGGGGATCGGCGGGGAGTTCCTTCGTCATGTCATCCGCATCCGTTTCCGCTGCCTCGGGGGTGCGGGTGGCACCCTCTGCGCCACCCGCTCTTTCATGTGCCGCGCCGGCTTACTGGGCAAGCCAGGCGTTGAAGCGCTCGTTGAGCTCCGCATCGTGATCGACCCAGAATTCGTAATCGTTCACGAGGGCGTTCTTCATGTTTTCGGGCGCGGTGGGCATGTGCGGGCCCATGTCCGTCTTGCCGTCCATGAACTTGCCGACCAGCGCGGAGGAGGATTTTCGCGCCGGGCCGTAGGAGATCCAGCTCGCCTGATCCGCAAGACGCTTGGTATCGGTCGCGAAGGCAACGAATTTCAGCGCATTGTCCTTGTGGGGCGCGCCCTTCGGGATCACGAAGAAATCGAAATCGAGGATCTGGCCGTCCCAGAGGATCTTGAGCGGCTGGCCCTCGGCCACGGCGGCGTTGAAGATGCGGCCGTTGTAGGCGGTGGACATCACCACCTCGCCATCCGCCAGAAGCTGCGGCGGCTGGGCTCCTGCTTCCCACCACACGATATCATCCTTGATGGTATCGAGCTTCCTGAAGGCGCGATCCACGCCCTCGGGGGTGCTCAGCACCGCATAGACCTGATCGGCAGGCACGCCATCGGCCTCGAGCGCCATCTCGAGATTGGCCTTGGCGGATTTGCGCAGGCCGCGCTTGCCGGGGAATTTCTTCGTATCGAAGAAATCGGCAATGCTGGTGGGCTCGCCGTTCACGTTATCCTTGTTGTAGGCCACCACGGTGGACCACACGATATTGGCCACCCCGCAATCGGTGAGCGCGCCGGGGATGAAATCCTTCTCGGCGGGCGTGCCGTCGGGCGCGGGCGGCAGCATGGAGTGATCGATCTCCTCCAGCAGGCCTTCGTCGCACAGGCGGATGGCATCGGAGCGCTCCACATCGGCCACATCGACCGAGACATTGCCCGCTTCCACCTGCGCCTTGATCGGGGTCGCCGGATTGTCGGCGTCGATCCAGTTGACCTTGATGCCGGTTTCCTTGGTGAAGGGCTTGCCGTAGGCCTCCACCTGCGATTTCGTGTAGGCGCCGCCCCACGACATCACGTTGATCTCCTCCGCGGAGGCCGCGACGGCGGCAAAGCCGGCAATCGCGGTGGAAAGGATCAGTATCTTCTTCATGTCTTTCTCCCTTGGTTCAAGTTCTTCTGCTCGTTCTCGTCAGCCTCGTGAGGCCGGTTGGCCCTGCCTCCCTCGTTTGCGATACGCTCTGTTCATCAGAGCAGATCGGCTCAGAGCGGGTCAAGGGCGCGCGCGTCCTGCGCGTTCCATGAAACCCGCGTTCTTTCGCCCACCACGAGATGCTTGTGGCCGGCGGAATTGGGCACCTTGACGATGAAATCCTCATTGCCGTGCACCCTGAGGCGGCAGCGCAGGTGATCGCCGAGATAGATCAGCTCCAGCACCTCCGCCTCGGTGGTGTTCTCGTTCGCCTCGCCCTCGAGCCAGACGCGCTCGGGGCGGATCGAGATCAGCGTGGCGCTGCCCGGATCGCCGCATTTCACCGGATTGGCCCGGGTGATGGCGCCATCGGCGAGGCGCACCAGCACCAGATCATCCTCGTAGCCCTCAACCGTGCCCTCGAGCTTGTTGTTCTCGCCGATGAACTGGGCGACGAAGCTGTTTTCGGGCCGCTCGTAGAGATCCTGGGGGCTCGCGAGCTGCTGGATCACACCATCATCGAACACCGCCACGCGGTCCGACATGGTGAGCGCTTCGGCCTGATCGTGGGTCACGTAAACGACGGTGATGCCAAGGCGTTCGTGCAGGTGCTTGATCTCGAACTGCATGTGCTCCCTGAGCTGCTTGTCGAGCGCGCCGAGGGGCTCGTCCATCAGCACTAGCTCGGGCTCGAACACCAAGGCGCGCGCCAGCGCGATGCGCTGCTGCTGGCCACCCGAAAGCTGGGCCGGGCGGCGGTTGATGAAATCGCCCATCTGCACCATGTCGAGCGCGGCGCGAACCTTTTCGGCGCGCGCATCCTTGCCCATGCCGCGCACCTCGAGCGGAAAGGAGAGGTTTTCACCCACCGTCATGTGCGGAAACAGGGCGTAGTTCTGGAAAACCATGCCGATGCCGCGCTTGTGGGGTGGGATGTTGTTGATCGGGCGGCCATCAAGGCGGATCTCGCCGCTGGTGGCGGTTTCAAAGCCCGCAAGCATCATCAGGCAGGTTGTCTTGCCCGAGCCGGAAGGGCCGAGCATGGTGACGAATTCGCCCTTGGCAATCCGAAGGTTCAGCCCCTTCACGACAAGCGTTTCGCCGTCGTAGCTCTTCTGCACGCGGTCGAATTCCACGAACGCGTCCTGCGATTGCACCTCGACCACTTATGGCTCCCCGTCTGGCTGCGACTGTTGCGCTTTCCTCTTGCGCAAGACTAAACCGAATGATCGCAAAGGATGCAACAAACCATTTCGCGATTGCCCCCTTTCGTGCTGCTTGCGGGCTGTAATCGGAGGTTTGCAGGCGAAAAGCGGCATATCAATTGGCATGAAAAGCGCCGAATCACGGGCCGGATCCGCTCCGTATCACAAGAGCTTCAGGCTCTCCCCGATCCAGGGATATTCCGCCACCGCCGGAGCCACCACCCTTTCATCCAGCAGCGGCCCGAGCCGGGCGACCATGGCCGCGGGCAGATCCTGAAGCATGTCGCGCCGGGCGGTCAGGGTGATGGTGCGGGTGAGCGGGGCCACCGGCAGGGGCATGAGGGCCACTTTCTCATGGAAGCGGCGTGCCGCGAGATAGCCAAGCGGCGTAAGGATGCTCCAGCCCTGCCCGTCGGCGATCATGGCCATGATGGCGTGGTAGCTGTCGAGCTGGAAGCGGGGGCTGAGGCGCAGATCGTGCTTTGCCAGATGGGCGGCGATCTGGCGGCCCATGTGGTGGCGCTCGGTGTACTGGATGAAGGGTAGATCGCCGATCTGGGGCAGAAGCGGGCCGGCCGGGTCCACCCGCCCGCGCGGCACCGTAGCCAGAAAGGGCTCCTGCATCAGCGGATGCACCTCGGCCCAATCGGTGCGAAAGCCGGTATCGGCGGCCACCACCACATCGAGCGCGCGCATGTCCAGAAGCTCGAACAGGTGATGGCTGGCGCCGGTTTCGAGCAGGAACTGGCAGCGGGTCAGCTCCTCCGCCATCTCGACAAGCAGGCGCGGCGTCACCTCGGCATCGAAATCCTCGATCATGCCGAGGCGAAAGCGCGTGAGGGCGGAAAGATCGGCGCTGGCCAGCTCGGCGCGCGCCAGCGTGGCCTCGTTGAGGATCGATTGCGCCCGGCGCAGGAAGATCTCGCCCGCCGCGGTGAGGGTGGCGGGGCGGGCGCTGCGGTCAAGCAATGTGGCGCCGATCGCGGCCTCGAGATTGCTGAGCTGCTGGCTGACGGCCGAGGGGCTGGCGCCAAGACGGCGCGCGGCAGCCGAGATCGCCCCCTCCTGGGCGGTGGCGAGGAAAACCTCGATCCCCCAGAGCGTGATCCTGCCGGGCGTTTCAGCCATGCCGCCCCCTCCTGCGCCCCTTCATCGGCCCCACCCTGCATCCGCCCGCCCGGCGGGATCCGGTTCGGGGCCGGGATGCGGGCCTCACTTTCCGATCTCGGAGAGCTTCGATTGCAGCTCCGCAAGCTGGGCCTTGATCTCGTCAAGCTCGCTTTGCGCCGGTGCTTCGGGCTTTTCCGCCCCGTTGGCCGCTTCCGCGCTCTTTTCCGCAGGCGCGGGCGCGCTCCAGCCGCCGGCCATGCCGCCGGTCATCGCCTTCAGGAAAGCCTCCTGCTGCGCCTTCAGCGCCTCGAAGCCCGGCATCGCCGCCATCGGCCCCGCCACGCTCTTCATCTGCTCGAGCGCCTTTTCCTGCCCCTGGCGCAGAAGCTCGAACGACATCGCCAGGAAATCGGGCACCACGCTTTGCGCCTGGGTGGCATAGCTGCGCACGAGATCGGTGAGCACATCCACCGGCAGCACGTTTTCGCCCCGGCTCTCGTGCTCGGCAATGATCTGCAGGAGATACTGACGGGTGAGATCATCGCCTGTCTTGAGATCGATGATCTGCACATCCCGCCCCTCCCGGATGAAACGGGCGATATCCTCGAGGGTCACGTAATCGCTGGTTTCGGTATTGTAGAGCCGCCGGCTCGCGTAGCGCTTGATCAGCAGCGGCTTTTCCTTCTCTGCCACGACATCTCCCCTTGTCCTGTTGCAGCGCAGCAAGATTAGGGGGTTTGCGCAGAAAAAGAAAGGGCGGGCTCATCGAGCCCGCCCGGGATGGCTGCCGGCGCCGGGAGGAAAGCGCCGGCGGCATCTCCTGGCGTGTTGCGGCTTACTTGCCGCTCTTGCCGTTTTTCGCGGCAGGTTTTGCGGCCGGATTGGCCGCCGAAGCGCCCTTCATGGCCCTGGCGATCTCTTCATTCGCCTTTTCCATGGCCTCGCGCGCCTCCTCGCTCATTTCCTGACCGGCGGAGATCATCAGCTCCACGGTTTCGGTCTGGACCTTCTTCGCCACATCGGCAAAAGCCGCCAGATTCTCGGCCGCCATCTCGGCGCTCTTCGCGGCGAACTCGCTCAGCGCCTGGGCGTAGGCGGCGGGATCATCCTTGGCCTTCGTCATGTCGGCGAGCTTCTCGAGGGTTTCCTTCGTCCATTTGGCGGAAATCTCGGTCGATTTCTCGGCCGCCTCGATGGCGAGCTTCGTCATCTTCTCGCTGAGTTCGGCCTGGGCGCGGAACGCATCCTCGAACACCTTCGCATCAAACGGAAGTTTCGCGAACATTTCCTGCATCGCCTTGGTGTAGTCCTGGGTTGTCTGTGCCATCTTCATGCTCCTTTCGCACCGCCCGGCGCTGCCCGTGGCGGCATATCTCAAATCTCTCAGGAGAGCATATAGATGCTGCGCTGCGGCATTTCAAGGGTTTTTGCTGCGGTGCAGCATATTTACTTTCGGGCCGGCTCATCCCCCTCGCCCGGGGCCTCGTATTTCGCGTTCAGCACATAGGTGCCGGGCGCCGGCGCGAGCACCGGATAGCCCGCCCGCCCGGGGATACGCGCCGCCACCTTCCTTCCCGCGCGCCGGCGCAGCCATCTTTCCCAACGTGGCCACCAGGAGCCGGGATGGAAATCCGCCGCCTGATACCAGACATCGGGATCGCGGATCGGCGCCTTGCTGGTGTAATGGCCGTATTTGTCGCGGCTCGGCGGATTGACGATGCCGGCGATATGGCCCGATTGCGAGAGGATGAAGCTCTTCGAGCGCGCGCCCATCTTCGCCACGCCCCGAAAGCTCGCCTTCCACGGCGCGATGTGATCGGTTTCACAGGCGACCGCGGTGAGCGGGCGTTTCACGTCGCGGATATGGAGGGTTTCGCCGAGGATCTCGATCCCGCCTTCGGCAAAGCGGTTCTGCTGGCACAGGAGGCGCAGATATTCCACCGTCATGCGCGCGGGCAGATTGGTGCCGTCGCCGTTCCAGTAGAGAAGATCGAAGGCGGGCGGCGGCTCTCCCAGCATGTAGCTGCGGATGGCGGGCTGATAGACAAGATCATTGGGCCTCAGATAGGAAAACGTGCGCGCCATGAAATAACTTCGCAGCACCCCTTCGCGCTTCGCCTCCTCCTCGATCGCATCGACGAAATCATCCTCGAGGAACACCGCGAATTCGCCCGGCTCGGAGAAATCCGTGAGCGTGGTGAAGAAGGTGGCCGCGCGCACGGATCGCTCGCACCGCTTCTCCAGAAGCGCAAGCGTGAGCGCCAGCATGGTGCCGGCGATGCAGTAGCCCACCGCATTCACCTCATCCGTGGCGCAGACATCCTTCACAACACGAAGCGCCTCGAGATAGCCCTCGCGAATGTAATCCTCGAGCCCCACATCGGCGTAGGATTCATCCGGGTTGACCCAGGATACGACGAACAGCGTATAGCCCTGATCGACAATCCAGCGGATCAGGCTGTTGTCGGGCCTGAGATCAAGAATGTAGAATTTGTTGATCCACGGCGGAAACAGCAGCACCGGGATTTCGTGCACGGTATCGGTGCGTGGCGCATACTGGATCAGCTCGAAGAGCCGGTTGCGGTAGATCACGGCGCCTTCGGTGCCGGCGATGTTCTCGCCCACGCGAAAGGCCTCGGGGTCGGCAAGCGTGACCAGAAGATCGCCATCGTTGGCCTCGAGATCGCGCACGAGGTTCTCGAGCCCGCGCACCAGCGATTCACCCCCCGTTTCCACGGCGCGCTCCAGCGCGTCCGGGTTGGTGGCTAGGAAATTCGTGGGCGCCATCATGTCGATGATCTGGCGGGTGAAGAAGCGCAGCCGCTCGCGCTCGGGCGGCGGGAGCCCTTCCAGCGCATCGATGCTTTTCTCCAGCGTCTCGGCATTCAGGAGATACTGCTTGCGCAGCAGGCTGAAATAGGGATTGGAATACCACAGGGGGTGGCTGAAGCGGCGATCGCGCCGCGCCGCGGCCGCGGCCTCCTCGCCGCTCTCCTCCTCCTCGCCCGCCGCCGCCGCGAGCATGGCCTGCTGGGCCTCCATGTAGTTCTGCACCGCCCGGCCCCACCATTCCACCTGCTGGCCGATGAGCCTTGCCGGGTTGGTCATCCATTCGGCCATAAGCGCCGCGCCGGCCTTTGCGTAAAGCTCGGGAGAAGGGCCGTCGAGGGCGGGGGAATGGGGCTTGCGGCGCGAAAGCGCGGCGATCAGGCGCTGGGAAAGCTCCTCGATGCGGGCGAGATTGCGCGCCATATCCGGCGAAGGCGCGATCGCCCCGCCCTCTTGCAGGCCGGGCTTGCCCGCGCCCTTTCCGCTCCCGGCATCCTTCTCCCTTGCTGCCGCCTTCGCCGCTGCCGACGCCCCGGCGCGCCCGGCTTCGCCACCTTCCCCTTTCGGGGAGCTTGTCTTGTTCATCGCCTGGCCCTAATGTTTGCTGCACATGCAACATAGCGCGCAATTGCATCCACGCAAAGCGCCAAGAGGCAACAGAGCAGGAACGCGAAGAACATGCGCTACATGGCCACCTATGACATCATGGAAACCATGCGCAACACCAGCCAGTGGCTCGGTGC
>JALVEX010000282.1 GCA_027030435.1 Paracoccaceae bacterium | reverse complement strand
AGGGCACCCCGAACAGCGAATAGAAGATCGCCGCCACCATCAGAAGCTCGAGGATCAGCGGGCCGAGGCTGAAGAGCATGAAACGCAGCAGGAATTCCACCCCCTTCACACCGCGCTCGATCACCCGACTGAGGCCGCCCGTCTTGCGGGTGATGTGGTAGCGCAGGCTGAGGCGGTGAATGTGGCGGAAGGTTTCGAGCGCCAGCTGGCGCAGGGCGCGCTGGGCGACGCGGGCGAAAACCGCATCGCGCAATTGCTGAAAGCCGGCCGCGAGGAGACGCGCCATGCCATAGGCCACCGTCAGCCCCACCGCCCCCGCGCCCATGGCCCAGCCCGTCGACGGCGCATCGCCCGCAAGCGCATTCACCGCCGCGCGGTAGAAGAAGGGGGTGATGACCGTTACCACCTTGGCGGCAAACAGCAGCACCAGCGCCAGCACCACGCGGCGGCGGATCCAGGGCTGATCCTGCGGCCAGAGATAGGGCACCATGCGCCGCAGCGTGCGCAGGCTGCGGCGGCGGTCCTCTGCGGTGAATTCGGCCTTGGTGACGGTGGTGCGCATCAAAGCACTCCTTCGCGCCCCGGCCCGCGCACTTGCGATCATGGGGGGCATGGGGTAGGTTTCATTTCAAGAACTCTTGAATAGTGGAGCCATGGAGAAGAGTCCAGCCCTCGCCGCGCTCTCAGCGCTCGCCAACGAAACCCGCCTCGACATCCTGCGCCTGCTGGTGCCGGCGGGCGCGCGCGGGCTGGCGGCGGGCGAGATCGCCTCCACCCTCGGCGCCTCCGCCTCGCGCCTTTCCTTCCACCTCGCCACCATGGAGGAGGCGGGGCTGGTGCGGGCGCGGCGCGAGGGGCGCTATCAGCGCTACAGCGTCGATTTCGCGCAGCTTGGCGGGCTGATCGCCTATCTCACCAATGATTGCTGCCGCGGGCACCCGGCCGTCTGCGCCTGCATCGCGGAGGGCATTGCGGGGGGTGCGGGCGCGGCCCGCCCCGCCCCAGCTATTCGGGCGGCGCGGCAGGATCGGGAACGGTGAAGACCTGCCCCGGATAGATCAGATCGGGATCGCGGATGAGATCGCGGTTGGCCTCATAGACGCGCACATAAAGGATCCCCTTGCCGTAGTTTTCCCGCGCGATCCGCCAGAGCGTGAAGCCCGGCTGGACGGTGACGACCGCCACCTTCGGCGCGGGCAGCGCGGGCGGCGCGTCGGGGGCGGGCGGGCTGGCCGGGGTTGCCGGCTGGGTCCGGTTCTCCTGATCCGCGGCCGGCCCGGATACGCGCGCCGGCGCCGCCCCGCCATCGCCGGTGCGGGCCGGCTGCGGCGTTGCGGAGGCGGGGGCCGTTGCGGGCGCGGGGGGTGGCGGTGCAGTTGCGCCCGCCTCCGGCGATGCGACGGGCCCCGTGACAGCCGCCACCACGCCCTCCGCTTCGGGAGATGGCTCAGGCGGGCGCACGGCCGGGATCAGGGGCGAAGCCGCCGGCGTTGTCTCTGCTGTGGATTCTCGTGCGGAGGCAGGCGGCGTTTGGGCCGGCGCCGGCGCTTCAGCCACAGCCTCGGCCCCGCCCCCTTCGGCTCCGCCCTGCGCCCCGGCTGCCGCCTGGCCCCCCGCCGCCCGGGCCGCGGCGCGGGCCAGCACCTCGGCCGATTCCCGCTTGAAGGGGATTTCGAGGCGGGCCGTCACGGCGCCCTTCGCATCGAGCTGATCGAGGCGCAGACGGTAAAGCCCGGGCGCGAGCCCCGTGAGCGGCATGTGCCAGCGGCCATCCGCGCCGATCTCGAGCGTCCGCTTCAGGCGGTTGTCGAGATAGAGGCGCAGGAAGGCGCCCGGCGCGCCGCGCCCGGCCAGCGAAACCTCGCCCGCGGCGTCATAGCTGATCGCGTCGATCACCAGATCCCTCTCGCCCGCCGGCGCGGGCGGCTGGATCAGCTCGACCCCTTCCTCCCCGAGGAGCAGCACCGCCGGCGGCGCATCGGCCCCGGCTCCGGCCTCTGCCTCTGCTTCTGCCTCTGCTTCTGCAACAGCTTCCCCCGCCTTGCCATCCGCCGCTTCGCCGGCAGGCGCGGGCTCCCCGCCCGCCTCGCCCGCTGATGCGGTCTGCGCTGCGGCCTGCGTTTCGGGCGGCTTGACGGGGGCGATCAGCACGGTCCTCTCCGAGGCCACGCGCCGGCCGTCCGCCGCCTCGACGGCAAGCGAGATGCTGCGCGCCGCCTCGGAGGGGCCGAGATCGAACAGCAGCACGAAATTGCCGGCCCGGTCGCTCTCCCCGGCGGCGATCTCCTCGCCATCGAGCAGCACGCGCACCGTCACCCCCGGCGCCGTGCGCCCGGCCACCAGCGCCGCGCCGGAGGCATCGACGCGCACCACGTCAAATTCCGGCGGGCGGATTTCCCCGCTTTCCTGCGGGGTTGGCCGGGGCGCCTGCGCCACGGACTCCGGGGCCGCTGCCGGCTC
>JALVEX010000281.1 GCA_027030435.1 Paracoccaceae bacterium | reverse complement strand
CTTCACCTCTTCGGGGATGTGGCCCGGCAGGGCATTGGAACGCGCGCCCTTCACATCCTCGTATTTGAAGCATCCGACCCGATCGAGCCTTGCTTCGTCGAGCCAGTCGAGCAGCGTCTGGAATTCCTCCTCGGTTTCGCCGGGAAAGCCGACGATGAAGGTGGAGCGCAGGGCGATTTCCGGGCAGATCGCCCGCCAGGCGGCGATTTCATCGAGCGTGCGGGCGGCGGCGGCGGGGCGGGCCATGCGCTTCAGCACATCCGGGTGGGCGTGCTGGAAGGGGATGTCGAGATAGGGGAGCACGAGGCCCTCGGCCATCAGCGGCACCAGATCGCGCACATGGGGGTAGGGGTAGATGTAATGGAGCCGCACCCAGGCGCCGAGCCGGCCGAGATCGCGGGCGAGATCGGTGATATGGGCGCGGTGGCCGCGTTCTTCGCGGTGTTTGATGTCAAGGCCGTAGGCGGAGGTATCCTGGCTGATTACCAGAAGCTCCTTCACGCCGGATTCGACCAGCCGTTCGGCCTCGCGCAGCACCGCATGGGCGGGGCGGCTTTGCAGGCGGCCGCGCATCTGCGGGATGATGCAGAAGCGGCACTTGTGATTGCAGCCTTCCGAGATCTTCAGATAGCTGTAGTGGCGCGGGGTGAGGCGCACGCCGGAGGCCGGCAGAAGATCGATGAAGGGATCGGGCGCAGGGGGCACCGCTTCATGCACCGCATCGAGCACCTGTTCGTACTGGTGCGGGCCGGTTACCGCCAGCACGCGGGGGTGGGCGCCGGTGATGTAATCGGGTTCGGCGCCGAGGCAGCCTGTCACGATCACCCGGCCGTTTTCCGCCAGCGCCTCTCCGATGGCTTCGAGGCTTTCGGCCTTGGCGCTGTCGAGGAAGCCGCAGGTGTTGACGATCACCGCATCGGCGCCGGCGTAATCGGGGCTTATGGCGTAGCCCTCGGCGCGCAGGCGGGTGAGGATGCGTTCGCTGTCCACCAGCGCCTTGGGGCATCCGAGGCTGACCATGCCGATTGTGGGCTGGCCTTCGCGCCTTTCGCTCTGGATGCGGGCGCGGGGCGCGAGATCGGGGCGGAGATCGGGCGGGTTCTGGCTCATGCTGCGGGCTATAGCCGGGTGCGGGCGCAATGGAAAGGGCAAGGAGAAAGGCCTCGGAAAGGGCTCAAGGCCCAGGGTGGCCAGGGAGGCTGGGCGCGAGAAATGTGACAAAGTCACAACAAATCCCGACGGAAGACACATATTCAAAGAAAAGAATTTGGCGATATGGGCGAATCCGAGCAGCCTTTGGTGCAGGAAACGCGGTGGCCGGGGGCTGGAGTTGCCCCGGCCGGCAAATCCGCGCGAACAGGGGGACAGAGATGAAATCAGCCATCAGACGAATTGCGCATGACCGCGGCGGCATCGCCGCCTTTGCCATTGCTTCGCTTCTCGCCGCAGGCCCGGCTGCGGCGACCGAGGGGTACTTCGCCCTTGGCTATGGGCCCAATCAGCGGGCCCTCGCAGGTGCCGGGGCGGCACATCCCTTCGAAGCGATGTCGGCCACGCTCAACCCGGCTTCCGTGGCCCATGTGGGGCGCGAGATGCAATATGGTGTCGAGCTTTTCATGCCGTTTCGTGGCTATACGGGCACGGGCACCGCTTTCGTGCCCTCCGGGGTGGTGGAGAGCAACAACAACCTCTTCATCGTGCCCAATTTCGCCTACAACACGCGCCTTGACGGCGGTGCGGCACTGAATTTCACCATCTACGGCAATGGGGGCATGAACACGAGCTATCCCACGGGCCTTGCGGGCTGTGGATCCGTCTATTGCTCCGGCAAGGCAGGGGTGGATCTGATGCAGATCTTCTTCGCCGTGACCTATGCGAAGGAAATGGGGGATTTCACCATCGGCATTTCGCCCACGCTCGTGGCCCAGCGCTTCTCTGCGCAGGGGCTCGGGGCGTTTGCGGGGATTTCGAGCAATCCGGCGGCGCTCACCAACAACGGGTATGACTGGTCATACGGCGGCGGGGTGAAGGCCGGGCTCCAGTGGCAGGTGAGCGAGCGGCTGCGCTTCGGGCTGGCGGGGCAGACGAAGATGCAGATGTCGAAATTCGACAAATACGCCGGGCTTTTCGAGGATGGCGGCGCTTTCGACATCCCCGCATCCATAACTGCCGGGATCGCATGGAAGGCCGGCCCCGATACCACCATCATGCTCGATTACCAGAAGATCTTCTATTCCGACGTGCCGGCGATCGGCAATGCCGGCAATGCCGGGGCGCTCGGCGCGCCGGGGGGCGCGGGCTTTGGCTGGGACGATGTGGATGTGGTGAAGCTCGCGGTGGAGTGGAAGGCGAGCGATCGGATGACATGGCGGGCGGGCTATGCCCATGCGAGCAATCCTGTCGGCCCCGAGGATGTGACCCTCAACATCATCGCCCCCGGCATCGTTGAGCATCATCTGGCGCTCGGCGGCTC
>JALVEX010000280.1 GCA_027030435.1 Paracoccaceae bacterium | reverse complement strand
GCCTCAATCGGTGCCCCGGTAGGGCTCCACATATTGCAGGGCCATGTCCCAGGGGAAGAAGATCCAGGTATCCTGGCTGACTTCGGTAATGTAGCTGTCCACCATCGGCTTGCCCTTCGGCTTGGCATAGACGGTGGCGAAATGGGCTTTCGGGTAGAGCTTGCGCACCACCTCGAGGGTCTTGCCGCTGTCCACCAGATCGTCGATGATCAGCACCCCCTCGCCATCGCCCATCACCGCCGAATCCGGCGCCTTCAGAATCTTCGCCTCCGATTGCTTCTGGTGATCGTAGGATTTGATGCTGATCGTGTCCACGACCCGGATATCGAGCTCGCGCGCGATGATCATCGCCGGGGCCATGCCGCCGCGGGTGATCGCCACCACCGCCTTCCAGGCGCCATCCACAGGCCCCTGGCCATCGAGCCGCCAGGCCAGCGCGCGGGCATCGCGATGGATCTGATCCCAGCTGATGTGAAAGCCCTTTTCGTGGGGAAGGCGGGTCGTCATTTTTCGGCTCCGGGTTTGCGCCCTGTGACCACATCTATATCAGGTGCGTCAACCGCTTTCATCCCCACCACATGATAGCCCGCGTCCACATGGATGTTCTCGCCGGTGATCCCGGCCGCGAGATCCGAAAGCAGGAACATCGCCGTGTTGCCCACCTCGTCCTGCGTCACGTTCCTGCGCAGCGGCGAATTCAGCTGGTTCCACTTCAGGATATAACGGAAATCGCCGATGCCGGAGGCGGCGAGGGTTTTGATCGGGCCGGCGGAGATGGCGTTGACGCGGATGTTCTTCTTCCCGAGATCCTCGGCGAGGTATTTCACGCTCGCCTCCAGCGCCGCCTTGGCCACGCCCATCACGTTGTAATGCGGCATCACCTTCTCGGCGCCGTAATAGGTGAGCGTCAGCATCGCGCCGCCGGATTCGGGCATCAGCTTCTCGGCGCGCTGGGCAACGGCGGTGAAGGAATAGACGGAAATATCCATCGTCATGCGGAAATTCTCGGGCGAGGTATCCACATAGCGCCCGCGCAGCTCCTCCTTGTCGGAGAAGCCGATGGCATGCACCACGAAATCGAGATGCCCCCATTTGTTGCCGATTTCGAGGAAGGCGGCATCGAGCGAGGCGGGATCGGATACATCGCAATCGATCATGAGATCGCAGCCGAGCTTTTCCGCCAGCGGCGTGGCACGCTTGCGGAAGAGATCGCCCTGATAGGAGATCGCAAGCTCCGCACCCTGCGCCGCGCAGGCCCGCGCGATGCCCCAGGCGATGGATTTGTCATTCGCAAGCCCCATGATCAGGCCACGCTTGCCCTCGAGAAATTTCACTGGCCCCGCTCCTTGTCAGATGGACGTCGTTTCAACCTGTTGCAGGTTTCGGGTTTATGCGAAAGCCGCCACCGCATCAAGGCAGCCGCGGCAGGAACCGCAGACTTGCCAGAATGGACAGCAACCATAAGGATAGCTTGCAGGCGAGAGCCGGCCGCAATAGGGCAACGGCAGGGATGACGCCGCCCGGCATCAACAGGGATTGGATGGCAGATGAACGAAAGAAGCGGGATATTCGCCGGGGACGATCCCATCGAGATCGCCCGGCGCTGGATGAGCGAGGCCGAATCGAGCGAGATCAACGACCCGAACGCCATGGCGCTGGCCACCGTGGACCGCGACGGCATGCCCAATGTGCGCATGGTCCTGCTGAAGGAAATCGAGGACGACGGCTTCCTTTTCTATACGAATTACGAAAGCGTGAAGGCCGAGGAAATTGAAGCGAGCGGCAAGGCCGCTTTTGTGTTACATTGGAAATCATTGCGCCGGCAGATCCGGGTGCGGGGGCTGGTGGAAAGGGAGGATGGCCCCACCGCAGATGCCTATTTTGCATCGCGTTCCCTGAAGAGCCGCTATGGCGCCTGGGCTTCCAGGCAGTCGAAACCATTGAAATCGCGCGCGGAGCTGATGGCCAGGGTCACCCGCATCGCCGCAGAAAAGGGATTGAACCCGCCGCGCCCGCCATTCTGGGGCGGCTACAGGATCAGGCCGCTTGAGATCGAATTCTGGGCCGACGGGGCCTTTCGCCTGCACGATCGGTTCAGATGGTCCCGTGAAACGCCTGAGGGGGAATGGAAAGTGGAAAGACTGAGCCCCTGACGGAACGGAATTTCACGTCACGCGAATGGCAAGGCCGTAATATTTGTAGCTTTTGCGCTTGCAACCGGCGACAATGTGTCACAAAAACCGCGGTGGGGATGAAAACATGACACGTATTGGGTGTGCTTGGGGATGACAGAACAGAACAACGAAAAAGAACCGGTGCAGGGCTGTGTGAAATGGTTCGATCCGGCGAAGGGTTTCGGCTTCATCATCTCGGATGACGGAGGGCCCGATATTCTTCTGCACGCCAATGTGCTGCGCAATTTCGGTCAGAGTTCGGTGGCGGATCGCGCTCGCATCACCGTTTACGTGCAGGAAACCGAACGCGGCCTTCAGGCAACGGAAGTGCTGAAGATCGAACCGCCCGCCGATGACGAGCACCCGCAGGAGGATGATTTCATCATCCCCGGCGTGGAGGTGGATATGTCTGCCCCGCTCGAGCCGGCGCGGGTGAAGTGGTTCGACAAGGCGAAGGGATTCGGCTTTGCCAATGTGTTCGGCCGCCCGGAGGATGTGTTCCTGCACATCAAGGTGCTGCGCCGCTCGGGGCTGGCGGATCTGCAGCCGGGCGAGGCGGTGGGCCTGCGGTCCGTCGAGGTGGAGCGTGGGCGCATGGCCTGCTATGTTGCCGCATGGGATGCGGCCATCGAGGAAAAGAAACAGCAGTGAAGCCTTGGCGGCGCCTTGCGCGCGCCGCCCTGGCGGCGGCGCTGTTGGCCGGTGTCCTCGCCGGGCGGGCGGCGGCCGGCGAATGTGCGCCGGATCGGATCGATCTGCGCGGCCCCTGGGGCGAGGCGCATTTCCGGGTGGAAATCGCCGACGATCCGGCCGAGCGGGGCCGGGGGCTGATGTTTCGCCGCGAACTGGCCCCCGATGCGGGGATGCTCTTCGTTTACCCGAGCCCGCGGCGGGTCAGCTTCTGGATGAAGAACACACTCATCCCCCTCGACATGCTCTTCATCGACAGGCTGGGGCGCGTGCGTGAGATTCACGAAAACGCCCGCCCGCTTGACGAAACCCCGATTCCGGGCGTCGAGGATGTGCTGGCGGTGCTCGAGATCAATGCCGGACGCGTGGCCGAGCTCGGCATCACCCCCGGCACGCAGGTGCGCCACCCCGCCTTTCGCGGCCAGCCGGCGCTCTGGCCCTGCCGGCCCTGATCCCTCCCGCCGCCACCTGCATCTTGGGCTTTTCTTTGCGCCGCGCAGGCGTTAGGAAGGCGCGGATCGGGGCGTAGCGCAGTCTGGTAGCGCGACGGTTTTGGGTACCGTAGGTCGCAGGTTCAAATCCTGCCGTCCCGACCATCTCCCTCCTGCGACGCAGGCCCTGTTCCGGCGCCTGTTGCATCCATGCAACCCGGTTCCGGCGCACTGACGCAGTAACGCGCACCGGGACAATACCGGCCCCGCCGGACTCGAATCACGCGCCCGCGCCGCCGGGCCTGCAGCTTTTCTTCAGCCTTTCGCCATAAGTCTGCCGGATGCGGCGTTTTCTTGCCGTCAGCCATTCTCGCGCCCGAAGCGCAGCTGCCCGCTCCTTCGTCACGTCAAGCGAAAAATCTGTGGCCCGGCTCAAATTTTTTCGTTGACGGCCGGCCTCTTCATACGTCAATTTGTGTTGGCCGACCGAGGGGCCACAAGATTTAGTGGCCTCGCCTTCGGGGAGGGACGAAAGACACAATACATCATACCCGCGTCTCAAGCGGGCGTTTTCGGCAAAAGGCTGGATTTGCCGATGGGTGTTCTTTGCCTCTTCCGGGGTGGTTGGTGCGTAATGGTTGGGTGCAAACGGCTGAAAGAGACCGGGCACCGGGAAAGACGGGACAGAGGCAGAAATGAAGATAGAACGCAGATTCACCACCGAAGAAACAGGCGCCTATGGGGCTGTCGAGTTCAAGATCACCAGCTCGGAGATTCGCAATCCCGATGGCACGGTGGTGTTCAGGCTGGATGAATGCGAGGTGCCGGCCGGGTGGTCGCAGGTGGCGTCTGACGTGATCGCGCAGAAATATTTCCGCAAGGCGGGCGTGCCGGCGCGGCTGAAGCGCGTGCGGGAAAAGGGTGTTCCGAAATTCCTGTGGCGTTCGGTGGCCGATGAAAAGGCGCTGGCCGAACTCCCCGAAGACGAGCGCTACGGCGGCGAAACCAGCGCCAGGCAGGTGTTTGACCGCCTCGCCGGCGCCTGGACATACTGGGGCTGGAAGGGCGGCTATTTCAGCAGCGAGGCCGATGCCCGCGCCTACATGGACGAAATGCGCTACATGCTGGCCACCCAGATGGGCGCGCCCAACAGCCCGCAGTGGTTCAACACCGGCCTCCATTGGGCCTATGGCATCGACGGGCCGAGCCAGGGGCATTATTACGTGGATCACGAGAGCGGCAGGCTCACCCGCTCCGCTTCCGCCTACGAGCATCCCCAGCCGCATGCCTGCTTCATCCAGTCGGTGAAGGATGATCTGGTGGGCGATGGCGGGATCATGGATCTCTGGGTGCGCGAGGCGCGGCTGTTCAAATACGGCTCGGGCACGGGCACCAATTTCTCGAGCCTGCGCGCCGATGGCGAGCCGCTTTCGGGCGGCGGGAAATCCTCGGGGCTGATGGGGTTCCTCAGGATCGGTGACCGCGCGGCCGGCGCCATCAAATCAGGCGGCACCACGCGGCGCGCGGCGAAGATGGTGATCGTTGACGCCGATCACCCCGACATTGAGGAATTCATCAACTGGAAGGTGCGCGAAGAGCAGAAGGTGGCCTCGCTGGTGGCGGGCTCGAAGATGCACGAGCAGAAGCTGAACGAGATCTTCGCCGCCATCGCCAAATGGGACGGCAAGGAAGAGGATGCCACCGATCCGAAGGCCAACCCGGCGCTGAAAGCGGCGATCCGCAGCGCGAAAAGCGCCATGATTCCCGAGACCTACATCAACCGCGTGCTGCAATACGCGCGCCAGGGCTATACCTCGATCGAGTTCCCCACCTATGACACCGACTGGGACAGCGAAGCCTACAACACCGTTTCGGGCCAGAATTCCAACAATTCCATCCGGGTGACGGACGCTTTCCTGAAGGCGGTGAAGGAGGATGGCGACTGGGCGCTTCTCAACCGCACCGACGGCAAGGTGGCGAAGACCATCAAGGCGCGCGATCTGTGGCAGCAGATCGGCCATGCCGCCTGGGCCTGCGCCGATCCCGGCATCCAGTTTCACGATACGGTCAATGCCTGGCACACCTGCCCCGAGGATGGCGAGATCCGCGGCTCGAATCCGTGTTCGGAATACATGTTCCTCGATGATACCGCCTGCAACCTCGCCAGCATGAACCTCTTGACCTTCCTCAAGGATGGTGCGTTCCAGGCCGAGGATTACATGCACGCCACGCGGCTGTGGACCCTGACGCTCGAGATCGCGGTGATGATGGCGCAGTTTCCCTCGAAGGAAATCGCCCAGCTTTCCTATGATTTCCGCACGCTCGGCCTTGGCTATGCCAATATCGGCGGGCTCCTGATGAACATGGGGCTTGGCTATGACAGCGCCGAGGGACGTGCCATGTGCGGCGCGCTCACGGCGATCATGACGGGCGTTGCCTATGCCACCTCGGCCGAGATCGCCGGCGAGCTTGGCCCCTTCCCGGGCTATGAGCGCAATGCGCCCCACATGCTGCGGGTGATCCGCAATCACGCCCGCGCGGCAGAGGGGAAAACCGAAGGCTATGAAGGGCTTGCGGTGAAGCCCGTGCCGCTCGATCATGCCAGCTGCCCCGATCCGCGGCTGGTGGATCTGGCCATGGGCGCCTGGCGGGAGGCGCTGAAGCTCGGCGAAAAGCACGGCTACCGCAACGCCCAAACCACGGTGATCGCCCCCACCGGCACCATCGGCCTCGTGATGGATTGCGACACCACCGGCATCGAGCCCGATTTCGCGCTGGTGAAATTCAAGAAGCTCGCGGGCGGCGGCTATTTCAAGATCATCAACCGTTCGGTGCCCGCGGCGCTTGAAAAGCTCGGCTACGGCCCGGCCGAGATCGAGGAGATCATCTCCTACGCCGTGGGCCACGGCACGCTTGGCAACGCGCCCGGCATCAACCACACGGCGCTCGTGGGCCACGGCTTCGGCCCCGCCGAGATCGAGAAGATCGAGGCCGCGCTGCCCTCGGCCTTCGATATCCGCTTCGTGTTCAATCAATGGACGCTGGGCGAGGCGTTCTGCACCGATGTGCTGGGGATCCCGGCCGAGAAGCTCAACGATCCGACCTTCGACATGCTGAGCCACCTCGGCTTCTCGCGCGCCGATATCGAGGCGGCGAACGATCACGTCTGCGGCACCATGACGCTCGAGGGCGCGCCGCATCTGAAGGAGGAGCATTACAGCGTGTTCGATTGCGCCAATGCCTGCGGGCGCAAGGGCAAGCGCTATCTTTCGGTGGAAAGCCATATTCGCATGATGGCGGCGGCGCAGAGCTTCATCTCGGGTGCGATCTCGAAAACCATCAACATGGCCAATCACGCCACCATCGAGGATTGCCTCGAAGCATACGAGCTCAGCTGGTCGCTCGGGGTGAAGGCCAATGCGCTTTACCGTGACGGCTCGAAGCTGAGCCAGCCGCTGGCCTCCGCGCTCATCGAGGATGACGACGAGGCGGCCGAGGCGCTCGAGAGCGGCAGCGCGCAGGAAAAGGCGCAGGTGCTGGCGGAGAAGATCGTCGAGAAGGTGGTGGTGAAGGAAGTGGTGCGCAGCCACCGCGAAAAGCTGCCCGCGCGGCGCAAGGGCTATACGCAGAAGGCGATCGTGGGCGGGCACAAGGTTTACCTGCGCACCGGCGAATACGAGGACGGCAGCCTCGGCGAGATCTTCATCGACATGCACAAGGAAGGCGCGGGCTTCCGGGCGATGATGAACAATTTCGCCATCGCCGTTTCGGTGGGCCTGCAATACGGCGTGCCGCTCGAGGAATTCGTCGATGCCTTCACCTTCACCAAGTTCGAGCCCGCGGGCATGGTGCAGGGCAACGACAGCATCAAGAACGCCACCTCGATCCTCGATTACATCTTCCGCGAACTGGCGGTGAGCTATCTCGACCGCACCGATCTCGCCCATATCGAGCCCGAGGGCGCGCGTTTCGACGATCTGGGCCGTGGCGCCGAGGAAGGGGTTTCCAATATCCGCGAGATGAGCGGCGAGGCGGCCTCGCGCTCGCTCGAGGTGCTGCGCCAGATCACCTCGACGGGCTATCTCAGAAAGCGCGTGCCCCAGGATCTGGTGGTGCTGCAGGGCGGGATGAACAAGGCGGCCGGCGATGTCGCCCACCAGCAGGCAGCCGCGCAGGCCTCCGGCGGCGTGGCCGTGGCCGAGCCGACGGTGGCGGCGAGCCAGGGCAGCACGGAAATGGACGCCCGCACCAAGGCCAGGATGCAGGGATACGAGGGCGATCCCTGCGGCGAATGCGGGAATTACACGCTGGTGCGCAACGGCACCTGCATGAAGTGCAACACCTGCGGAGCGACCAGCGGGTGCAGTTGACGAGTTTTCGCCCGTGCCCTTCGGGGCGCGGGCGGAGTTCCGGGGCGGGTGCGCTCGCCCCTGACGCGGGTCAGGCCGCAGGCAAGAGCAGATATCGGGCGGTAAGGATGAGCCTGATCCGTGAAACTCAAGGGGAGCCCTCGGGCTCCCCCTTTTCTTTTTGCTCCAGCCGGTTACGGCGCGAATTTGAAGTGGCCCGGCCTCTGCGCCCGTGGCAGCGGCCGGATGCCTCCGGCGGGGATATTTGCAGGACCAGTGATGATATGCCGGTCAGTTCAGATAGGGCATCGGATCCACGGCATCGATGCCCTTTCGGACCTCGAAATGGACGAAGGTGGGCTTGCCCTTGCGCACCACCGCGATCTTCTGGCCGCGCTTCACGCGATCGCCCTTCTTCACCGTGATGCCATCGATATTGGCATAGACGGTGAGGAGGCCGCCCGCATGGCGGATCACGAGGATCGGGATCTTGTCGGTGTCGCGGGTGATGGCGGCCACGGTGCCCGCATCGGCAGCGCGCACCGGCGTGCCGGCCGGGGCGGCGATATCGATGCCTTCGTTGTCTTTCGAATAGGCGCGGATGATCTTGCCCTCCACGGGAAAGGCGAGGCGCGCACTGCCTGATGCGGCGGTGCGCTCGCTGCCGAGATCGGGGGAGGGAGGCTTCGCGGCCGGCGGCGTTGGGCGCGCGTCCCGGCGCGGCAGCGGTTTCGCGGCGCTTGGCGGCGGAGGCGTGGGGGAGCCCTTGCCGGGAGGGGTTGTCCTGCGCTTCGCGGCGGTTTCGGTGTCACGCGCGACGGGGATCAGCAGATACTGGCCCTCGCGCACCGAGAGATCGGGGCCGAGGCCGTTCCATTCGGCGAGCGCGCGCACGGAGACATTGTAGAGCCGGGCGATGGAATAGGCGGTTTCGCCGCGTTCGACCTTGTGGCGGATCGGCTCGACGCCATCGCGCGGGCGGGTTGGCTCTGCGCGGGCTGTGCCCCCGCTTCCCGCCTGGCTGATGGCGTTGTCGGCCAAGGTGGTGATGTCGATCCGCTCGCCGGTTGCGGTGTTGGCTGCGGGCGCGCCGGTGGCCGGGGAGGGCTCGCTCACGCGCCGCGGGAGCGCGAGGATCTCGCCGCCGCGCAGGCGCACGTCTTTCGAGAGGCCATTGTAGCGGGCAAGCTCATCGGGATCGAGCCCGATGCGCCGGGCCACATCCGCCACCGTATCGCCCGGTCGGGCGACGACGACCTGGTAATTGGGGTAGGAGATGACGCCGCGATCATCGGGCGCGGGGCGCGGGGCGGTGGCGCGGCGCACGGCGGGGGTGGTGTCCATGCCGGGGGGGCGCAGATCGATATCGAAGCTGTCGCAGGCGGAAAGGGCCGCGAGGGCGGAGCCCAGAAGGGCCGCACGCAATGCGCCGCGGGTGTGGCGGGAAGGGGACATGCTCGTATCCTCGTATTACCTCAATATGCGAGCGCCGATCATGCGGGCTCTTGTTATTGGGCGTTATTATACAGGGTTTTCATTCATTGCCCAGCCCTTCGAGGAGGGGCACGAAGCGCACCTGGCGCAATTCGTCGTAATCGAATCCTCTCTCCGTGCGGGTGACGCGGATCAGGTTCTGCACCGTGTCGGACTGGCCCACCGGCAGCACCATCACCCCGCCCACCCGCAATTGCGCCAGGAGCGGCGAGGGGGGATCCTCGGCGGCGGCGGTAAGGATGATGCGATCGAAGGGGGCCTGTTCGGGCAGGCCGTGGG
>JALVEX010000279.1 GCA_027030435.1 Paracoccaceae bacterium | reverse complement strand
CAAACTGGCCGAGGAATCGGCGGAGCTGGTGGAGGCGCGCGAGAAGCTCACCCAGGATCAGGTGGAAGAGGAAATGGGCGATCTCCTGTTCGTCATGGCCAATCTGGCGCGCCATCTCGGGGTGGACCCGGAGCAGGCCCTGCGCAGGACGAATGCAAAATTCGAGCGCCGTTTCGATGCCGTGGAAGAGAAGCTTCAAGCATCCGGCAAGCCCATCGAAGAGGCCACGCTCGCGGAAATGGATGCGCTTTGGAATGCGGAGCGGGCGCGCGACAAATTGCCTGACTGAATGAATCGGCCATTGACCTGAGTGTTTTTGTCGGCTTTATGGGGCGTGACGGAACGAGAGCCATGTCAACACGGGAGATCCCCCATGAAGATCGCGCAATACGCCACCCTGGCCACGCTCTGCCTCGCGGCGCCGGCCATCGGCGAGGAGGTCAACATCTACTCCTACCGCCAGCCCGAGCTGATCGCGCCGCTGCTCGAGGCCTTCACCGAGGAAACCGGCATCAGGGCCAACGTCAGCTTCCTCAAGAAGGGGATGCTGGAAAAACTGAAGGCCGAGGGCGCGCGCACGCCTGCCGACGTGATCCTGACGGTCGATATCGCGCGCCTCGATGCGCTTGTGGAGGCGGGGGTGACGCAGCCGGTCAATTCGGAAACCATCACCGCCAACATCCCCGAAATCTACCGCGATCCGGATGGCGAATGGTTCGGGCTCACCACGCGGGCGCGGGTTGTCTTTGCCTCGAAGGAGCGGGTGAAGCCCGGCGAGATCACCACCTACGAGGATCTCGCGAGCGGGAAGTGGAAGGGGCGCATCTGCATCCGCTCGGGGCTGCACCCCTATAACGTGGCGCTGTTTGCGGGCCATCTCCACCATCACGGGTCCGAGGGCACGAAGGCATGGCTGGAGGGGCTGAAGGCCAATCTCGCGCGCAAGCCCCAGGGCAATGACCGCGCCCAGGTCAAGGCCGTCTGGGCCGGGGAATGCGATATCGCCATCGGCAACACCTATTACCTCGGCAAGATGCTCGAAAATCCCGAGCAGAAGCCTTGGGCCGATGCGGTGAATGTGGTGTTTCCCGTCTTCGAAGGGGGCGGCACGCATGTGAACATCTCCGGCATGGCGATGACGAAGGGCGCGCCCCACCCCGCGGCGGCGCTGAAGCTGATGGAATTCCTTGCCTCGCCAAAGGCCCAGCAGATCTATGCGCAGGCGAATTACGAATATCCCGTCGCCCCCGGCGTAGAGCCGAGCGATCTGGTGAAATCCTGGGGCAGCTTCACGCCCGACAACGCGCCGCTGGCCGATCTCGCGAAGCTGCGCCCGCAGGCGGTGAAGCTTGTCGAGGAAGTGGATTTCGACGGCTGAGCTTTCGCCGGCCGAAACGGGGCTGACCGCCCCCGGCGGGCATGGCCCTTCGGGGCCGGTGCCTCCGGCGGGGATATTTATTGACCAGTGATGAGGGGGGCGCGGCGCTTGAGGCCGCCCCCTCTTCCATCCCGCCCCCCCTTCCATCCCGCGCCCATGTGCACTAGGTGTTCTGCCATCAGGAGCACGGGAAAGACGGCGATGTCATTTTTCAAGAAGTTGAAGCAGCGGTTGTTCAAATCCTCCAGCAGGATCGAGGAGGGGCTGGAAGCGATCGTCGAGGAGGGCGGCGAGGAAGAAGAGCTTCTGCCCGAGGATTCGGGGCTGGAGGAGGCCGCGGGCGGCAAGGAGATCGTCAAGGTGCCGATGCCCACCGCGCCGCCCGTGGCGGAGATCCTCGAGGTGCCCCCCGCCGATCCGCTGCTCGCAGGCGATCTGCCGCCCCCCGAGCCGGTGGAGGCACCGGCGGAGGAGGAGGCCGAATCCGGCGCGGAGGCGAAAGGGGAGCGTGAGGCGGGCGCGCCTTCCGCGCCGGAACCGGAGCCTGAGCCCGCGCCTGAGCCGGAAGCAAATCCCGCGCCGGCAACGGAACCCCAGCCCGAGCCGGAGCCTGTGTCTGAGGCCAAGCCCGAAACTGCGCCCGAGCCCGCGCCCGCGCCGGAAACCGCAGCGGATTCCGGCGAAGGCGCGCGCAGGCCCGGATTTCTCGGCCGGCTGCTGAAGCGCGCGGCGCCGAAGGCGGCCCGGCGCCGGGTGCTTGACGACGAGATGCTCGAGCAGCTCGAAGAGCTTCTGATCTCGGCCGACATGGGGGTGGAAACGGCCATGCGCGTTACCGCCAACATGGCCGAGGGGCGCTATGGCAGGAAGCTCTCGGTGGAGGAGATCAAGCGCCTTCTGGCGGCCGAGATCGCCCGCATCATGGAGCCGGTGGCCCGCCCCCTGCCCCTTTACGGCAAGAAGCCGCAGGTGGTGTTGGTTGTCGGCGTGAACGGCTCGGGCAAGACAACCACCATCGGCAAGCTCGCGGCCCAGTTCCGCGCCGCCGGCAAGAAGGTGATCATCGCCGCCGGCGATACCTTCCGCGCCGCCGCGGTGGAGCAGCTTCAGATCTGGGG
>JALVEX010000278.1 GCA_027030435.1 Paracoccaceae bacterium | reverse complement strand
AGGGCGTGGATCTCGCCGGGGAAGAGATCGAGGCTGATGCCGTCGCTCGCCTTGAGCGCACCGAAGGATTTGCTGAGATCGCGCACGCAGAGGACGGGCTCAGCCATGATCGCCCTCCCTCTCCCCGCGCGAAAGAATCCCGATCACCCCGCCGCGGGCGAAGAGCACCACCGCGAGCAGCACCAGCCCGAGCGGGATCTGCCAGAATTCGGTGAACTGCCCGAGGCTCTGCTCCATCAGGATGTAGAGCGCGGCGCCGGCGAGCGGCCCGAAGAGCCGCCCCACGCCGCCGAGGATCACGAAGATCATGATCTCCCCCGAGGTCTGCCAGCTCAGCATGGCGGGGCTCACGAAGCGGTTGAGATCGGCGTAGAGCGCGCCCGCCAGCGCGGTGATCGCGCCGGAGAGGGTGAAGGCGGCGAGGCGCAGGCGATAGGGGCTGAGCCCGGCGGCGATGGCGCGGGATTCGCTCTGGCGCGCGGCCGAGAGCGCGAGGCCGAAGGGGGCGCGCGCCAGCCGCGCGGCGAAGAGGAGGGCAAGGGCGAGGAGCGCGAAGGCAAGGGCGAAGAACTGCGCGGGATCGAGGGTATCGAGGCCGGGGAAGCTGTTGCGCAGGTAGATCGGCAGGCCGTCCTCGCCGCCATAGGCGGGCCAGGAGATGGCGAAATAGTAGAACATCTGCCCGAAGGCGAGCGTGATCATGATGAAATAGACGCCCGAGGTGCGTAAGGAAAGCGCCCCGATCAGGAGTGCTGCGAGCGCGCCCGCAACCATCGCAACCAGCCAGATCAGGGGCATGGATTTCGTGCCCTCGATCAGGAAGGGGCTTTCGAGGAGCGGCGTGTAGCTCTGGGCGTGGCTGGCGAGGATGCCCATGGCGTAGCCGCCGATGCCGAAGAAGATCGCATGGCCGAGGCTCACCAGCCCGCCGAGCCCGAGCGCGATGTTGAGCCCGGTGCCGGCGAGCGCGAAGATCGCCACCTTGGTGGCCAGGGTGATGGTGAAGGGCTGATCGGCGGCCATGGCGTAGAGCACCACCAGAGGCAGGGCGAGGAAGAGGATCGCATCGAGGCTGCGCGCGCCGATCATGTGCCCGCTCCGAAAAGCCCGCGCGGGCGGAAGAGAAGCACCCCCGCCATCAGCACGTAGATCAGCATCGAGGCGAGCGCGCCGCCCACGCCTGCCGCCTCCGACGGGCCGAGCAGGCGCGCAAGCGCCACGGGCAGCAGGAAGCGGCCCAGCGTATCGGTGAGCCCCACCAGAAGCGCGCCGACGAGCGCGCCGCGGAGCGAGCCGATGCCGCCGATCACGATCACCACCAGCGCGAGGATCAGCACCGGTTCTCCCATCCCCACCTGGACGGACTGGATCGCCCCCACCAGCGCCCCCGCCAGCCCCGCCAGCGCCGCGCCGAGCGCGAATACGAGCGTGTAGAGGCGCGCGATATCCACCCCGAGCGCGGCGATCATCTCGCGATCGTTCTCGCCGGCGCGGATCCGGATGCCGAGCCGGGTGCGTGCGATCAGCAAAAAGAGCCCCAGCGCCACGAGAATCCCGATGGCGATGATCGCGAGGCGATAGGCGGGGTAGGGCAGGAACCCCGCCAGCATCACCGGCCCCGAGAGCGCGGGCGGGATCGAAAGCTCGAGCGGGAAGGAGCCGAAGAGCCAGCGCGTGGCTTCCGAGAAGATCAGGATGAGGGCGAAGGTGGCCAGCACCTGATCGAGGTGATCGCGCCCGTAGAGGCGGCGGATCACCAGCATCTCGATGATCGCCCCCGCCATCGCCCCGGCCGCCAGCGCGGCGGCGAGCGCCAGCAGGAAGGAGCCCGTCAGCCCGGCCACGGCGGCGGCGGCGAAGGCGCCGATCATGTAGAGCGCGCCATGGGCGAGATTGATGAGCCCCATCACGCCGAAGATCAGCGTGAGGCCGGAGGCCATGAGAAAGAGGGTCATCCCGAACTGGAGGCCGTTCAGCACCTGTTCGAGGAGGAGGGTGGCTGGCATCTATAGCGTGTCTCGACTGATCGAATTTGCCCGGCGCGGGCATGCGCCCACCCGGTCGGCCGCATGCCCTCCGTTGGAGGCATCAGAAAATCTGATCAAGATCGCCATCCATTTGGTCCGTCAGGCTGGCACGAACAGAGGCCAGGCCCCCGTCCGCGCCGTTTCGGGGTGGTCGCCGCTCACTCGGGCATCTTGCACTCGGCGGCATAGGCATCGCCGTGGTCCTCGAGTGCCACGCCGAGGGTGCGGTTGGTGTAGATGTCGCCTTCCTTCACCACCTCGCGCACGTATATATCCTGGATCGGGTGGTGATTGGTATTGAAGCGGAAATCGCCGCGCACGGAGGCGAAATCGGCCGCTTCCAGCGCCTTGCGGAAGGCTTTGCTGTCGCTCACATCGGCCTTGTCCATCGCGCTCAGCAGCAGATTGGCCGCATCATAGCCCTGGCTGGCGTAGAGCGAGGGCAGGCGGCCGTATTCGGCCTGGAAGGCGGCGACGAACTCGCGGTTGG
>JALVEX010000277.1 GCA_027030435.1 Paracoccaceae bacterium | reverse complement strand
TGCTGGTCAGATCGATCGGGGCAAGCACGGCATCGATCGGGATTTCATCGAGCGTCATCACCTTGCCGCCGTGCTCCACGGCGAAGGCCTCGGCCCCTTCGCGGGTGGCGAAGGGCACGATCTCGGGCGCGCCCATGCCACCCTTCGCATCCGATCCCACCACGAAGAAGGCATCGCGGGCGCGGATCCAGTTGCCCTCGCCCGGATCGGCCCAGCTTTTGGCCGCGCCCATGTCGTTCACATAGACGACCAGCACCTCGCCGAGCTGCTCGGGGGATTTGAGGAAGGCGAGGCCATCGCGCACCTGGGAAAACCAGAAGGGCTGGGGATAGCCTGCCACATGCACCTGTGCCTTGGGGCCCTCGTGCTCGAGGATGATCATCTGGCAATAGTGGCCTGCGGCCTCCTCGGTGAGCTCGAGCGGCGGGGGGATGCGGCTAGCTTCATCCTCATCCTTGCAGGCGGCAAGGGCGAGGAGGATCGCGAGGGGGAGGGCTGTGATCCGGTTCATGGTTCGATCCTGCGAAAGGCCGCCCAGGCGAGGGCGAGGGTGAGCGCGGGCCAGAGCGCGAGCGATACCAGCTGCATGGCCTTGCTCGCCGCCGCGCCGGCCGCGCCGAGGCCGGAGGCCAGCACCGAGACGGTTTCGGGCGGCATGTTCATGATGCGGAAGGCGTCGGCGGGATTGGCGACCAGCAGCCAGGGGAAGATCTCGTGGGTGAAGAAGCCGCCCTTGTCGGCCACCAGCGCGCCCAGAAGCGCCAGATCGTAGAGCACCACCGCGCCGAGCCAGATCACCACCACGATTCCCGAGGCAACGCCCGTCTGGCGGGCAAGCGCCGAGATCAGGTAGCCGACGGCGATGAAGGCGGCGCCAAGGGCGAGCGAGGTGAGAAAAAGCCGCCCCAGGGCGCCCCAGGCGAGCCCCTCGGCCCCGTGTTTCCAGATCGTGAGCCCCACGGTGAGCGCGAGCCCCGCGGCGACGGCGAAGGCGAGCACCAGGAGATGGGCGAGGAACTTGCCCATCAGGATCTCGCCGCGCGAAAGCGGGTAGGTGAGGGAAAGCGCCAGCGTGCCGCGCTCGGCCTCGCCCGAGATCGCATCGAAGGAAAGCAGCAGCCCGATCAGCGGGATCAGATAGACCGAAAGCGTGGTGATCGAACTGATGGCGACGGTCAGGGGATCCACGCCGAGATTGCCCGCCGCGGCGCCGCCGGCGAGCGTCAGCACGATGTTGAACAGCGCCATCAGCAAGACGGCCGTGGCTACCCACATGTTGCGCCGCGCAAGCAGCAGCTCGAGGCGGGCGATGGTGAGGCTGTGCATCAGCTTTCCTCCCTTGCGGTGGCTTCGGGGGTTTGCGGGGTGGGCGCGGGCGCATCGAGCCCGTGGCCGCTGTAATGGCGGTAGAGCTCCTCGAGGCTGGCCGGGGTCACGTCGAGATCCTCGATCTCGGCGCCAAGGGCCATGATCCGGCCCATGAGCGGCAGCTTATCCTCGGGCAGGCATTCAAGCAGCACCGCCTGGCCGTTCACGCGCGTGCCGCCGAGCGTGCCGGCCACGGATTCGATCTTTCCGGGGCGGGCGGTGACGCGGATGCGCACCGGCATGCGCGCGGCGGCGCGCAGGGCGGAGAGGGTGTCATCGGCCACCAGCCGGCCGCGGCTCATGATCGCCACGCGATCGGTGCGGCTTTCAAGCTCGGTCAGCGCGTGCGAGGAGAGGAGCACCGCCGAGCCCCCCGCCGCCAGCTCATCGACGATATCGTAGAAGGCATGGCGCGAGATCGGATCGAGGCCGCTCGTGGGCTCGTCCATCAGCACGAGGCGGGGCGGGCCGAGGAGCGCCTGCGCGAGCCCGACGCGCTGGCGCATGCCCTTGGAGTAGGTGCGGATGCGCCTGTCGGCCGCGTGGGCGAGGCCGACGCGCTCCAGCAGATCATCTGCCACCCGCGCCGCAACGCCCTTGAGGCGGGCGAAATGGCGCAGCTGCTCGCGCCCCGTGAGCGCGCCGTGGAAGGCGACGCTCTCGGGAAGGTAGCCGGTGCCGGCGCGCGCCGCGCGCGAACCCGCCGCGCTCCCAAGCACCGTGATCCGCCCCGCCGAGGGCGCGGTCAGGCCGAGGATCATGCGGATCAGGGTCGTCTTGCCGGCGCCGTTGTGGCCCAGGAGCGCGAGCCGCTCGCCTTCGGCCAGGGCAAGGCTCACCTCGCGCACCGCCGCCACGGGGCCGAAATTCTTCGATACGTTCTCGATCTCGAGCGCCTTCATCCGTCTGCTTCTTTCGGTTGCGGGTTTGCTTCTTTCAATTGCGGGATTGCCGGGGGCCATTGCGGGATTTCCGGGGTGACGGGGCGCATCAGCGGCGCGCGGTCGATCACCCCGCCCGGCAGCAGCGCCGGAAAGGCCGATTGCGACCAGCGGATCAGCTGCACCGCCGGAGAGCCCATCAGCGCCTTGGCCGCCGGCTGGCTCCAGAGCACGTGGTCGATCACGTCATTCGGGCGGTAGGCGCTGTCGGCGAT
>JALVEX010000276.1 GCA_027030435.1 Paracoccaceae bacterium | reverse complement strand
GGCAAGGTGATGATGGGCCGGTGCGCCGGCGGCGAAGCCGGCGATCACCAGCTCGAGGAAATCCCCCATCTCCCTGAAGGGGCCGTGATCGCGCAGGCTGGTATCGTGATCGAGCTGCAGGAGCGCAAGGTGGTAGGGATGGCCGCTTCTGAGCAGGCGCCGGGTGTGAAGGAAGCGGGCGGCCCGGCGCGCCGGCATCATCAGGAGGCGGCGCAGATAGAGGCTGAATTCCTGGCGCACGCCGAGGGTGCGGTGCGGCTGAAAGCCCGGGTAGCCGCGATTGAGAAACATCACGAACCAGTGGTAGAGCGCGCCGTAAAATACGTGCTGCCTCAGATCGCCCCAGTGATCGGGCGCGGGCGCCAGCCTCCCGCCATGCCCCTCGAGGCGGGCGCGGATATCATCGAGGCTCCACTGCATGAGGCGGGAATTGCCGTTGCTCCCGCCCCGCTCGTAGGTGATCCACCAGGGGCGCAGATAGCCCTCCTCGAACACATGCACCGTGAGCCCGCGCGCCGCCGCCGCCTCGATCGCCATGCGGTGGACGGGGCGGGTATCGCCGTAAAGCACGATATCGGTGATGGCGTGGCGATCCAGGAGGGCCGCGAGATGCGCCGGCCAGGCTTCGGGGCCTTCGCGGTGGGGGATGTAGCGCGCCCGATCGGGCCAGAAGGCGCGATCCCCGGCGTTGAAGCCCACCCGCACCACCCGCGCGCCGCTCTCGCGCAGCCGTGCGCCGAGGCGCGCGAAGAAGGGCCCGTGCGGGCCTTGCAGAAATAGAAAGCTTCTCTCGCGCGCGTCTGGCATCTGCCTGTTGCCTGTCCTGTCCGGGGCATGCGGGCTGTTCTGCCGTGCCCGTTACTGGTTACTCTTCGGGAAACTGGTTAGCAAATGGTTGAGATAAATGCCATCGCCCGGCCGCGCGCCCGCCCGTGGCGCTTGCAAGGCGCCCCATGAGCGGCTACCTCATGGCGGGAAAGGAGCCTTCCCATGTTCACAGGGATCATCACCGATATCGGCCGGGTGCTGGAAACCGCGCGCGAGGGCGACATGCGCGCGCGCATCGCCACGGGCTACGACGTGAAAAGCATCGATATCGGCGCTTCCATCGCCTGCGATGGCGTCTGCCTCACGGTGGTGGCGCTCGGAACGGCGCCGGAGCCGTGGTTCGAGGTTAACATCTCCGCCGAAACCATTGACAAGACGAACCTTTCCGCCTGGGCCCACGGCAGGCGCCTCAATCTCGAACGCCCGCTCAGGGTGGGCGATGAGCTTGGCGGGCATATCGTCTCGGGCCATGTGGACGGGCTCGCGGAGGTGATTGCCATCCGCGATGAGGGCGATAGCACCCGCATGACACTCCGCGCGCCCGAGGATCTGGCCCGCTTCATCGCTCCCAAGGGCTCGGTGGCGCTCAACGGCACTTCGCTCACGGTGAACGAGGTGGCGGGCCGCGAATTCGGCATCAATCTCATCCCCCACACCAAGGAAGTCACCACCTGGGGGGATGTTGCGACGGGCGATCTTGTCAATCTCGAGATCGACACGCTGGCGCGCTACGTGGCGCGGCTGCAGGATTGGCAGGCCTGATACATTGCCAGGCGCGCCCGGCCGGCCCGTGGAAGCCCGCCCCCGGCGAGGACCATGCAGGCCGCTCTCGACGCATGGCTCGTCCTACTGCAACACAGAACGCCCGCATCCGGGCAACCGCAACCAGGGCAGACACCCCATCGAAACCGTCATGTCATTCGTCAGTCAGGAAGGTTAAGAATACATGTGACAGCGTCACGGCTGCACGCCAAAACCTGCGCCGCTACATCAATTTCTACAACACCAGGAGACTGCATTCATCACTGGACGGGCGCACACCCGATCTGGCATATCATGAGGCGCTGCGACCGGTACCGGTCGCAGCATGACAGAGCGGGTGATCCACTTATGAAACCACCCGAAACTGTTCAAACGAACCGAGCCATTTCTTAATGGTATGACCGAGGAGAAAGTCATGTCCGAGTTTTGGGTGATATGGAACTTCATTAGTACTATTGAAGCAGAATCTTGGCTTTTCGTTCCCATCTTTTTCTATGCATTGAAGATACTAGTTTCTGGTGGAAATAAGATAGGTGAGCACAGTCAGGAGCACCCTAGCAATAGTATGGGTGATAATATGGGCGACTAGGACACCGACTCATAAACGCGCAACCAGATACGGGTTGCGGTGAGTTTGACGAGGGCAAGGAAGTTGGCGTCATGTTTTTCGTATCGTGTCGCTATGGCTCTGTAATGCTTGAGCTTTGAGAAGAACCGCTGATAATCCTGCGCTGCGGCCTCGCCGTAGAATTGTTCCATCTTCTGGAAATCGGTTTTGACCTTGGGCAGATAATCGCCCAGCCATGCGGGATCGATGAATTTCAGACCATCGAAGGAGATAACGTACAGAATCTTTCGCACATTTGCTTTTGACGACGGTTCCTTTCAGACTTGCTGAGAGGAGCTGAAAATGGACGAAAACGAGAAGCCCAAAG
>JALVEX010000275.1 GCA_027030435.1 Paracoccaceae bacterium | reverse complement strand
CCATGGCGAAGGTCGCCATCACCATGATGCGGGCGAGATTGCCGTGGTGGTATGCGGGCAGCACGAATTGCAGCGCGAAGAGAAGCGCGATCAGCCCCAGGTGCAGGGTCAGGGATTTCGCCTGCGCGCCCCTCATGCGCGCCGCTCCCCGAAAAGCCCCTCGGGGCGGAACACCAGCACCATCGCCACCAGAAGGGTCGCGATGATCTTGGCGAGCGTGGGCGTGAAGAACACCGAGATGATGCCATCGCTCATGCCGATCAGCACCGCCGCCAGCACCGTACCGCGCAAGCTACCGAGCCCGCCGATGATCACCACGATGAAGGATAGCAGCAGCGGATCGCCCCCCATCAGGTAATGCGCCTGCTGAATCGGCACCACCAGCACCGCCCCGAGCGCCGCCAAGGCCGCGCCGATGCCGAACACCAGCGCATAGACCTTCTCCACCGGGATCGCGAAGGCGCGCGCGATCTCGCCGTCGATCCGGGTGGCGCGCAGCACGAGGCCGAGGCGGGTGCGCGCCATCACCAGCCAGAACGCCGCCAACACCACCGGCGCAGCCAGGATCACGAAGAGCTTGTAGCTGGTGATCGAAAGCCCCCAGGGCCAGTAGAGCGAAAGCCCCCCCTCGCCCCATTCGAACCACGGCAGCGCGATGCGGCTGTTGAAGGGCGGCGGCACGGGGCGGGCATCGGGGCCGAAGCTCATCAGCGTGAGCTGCTGGATGATGTAGAGAAGGCCGATGGTGGCGACGATGGTGCGCTCGGGATCGTATTCGACCCGCCGCAGCACCAGCCAGTCCGAGAGGGCGGCAATCAAGCCCACCAGGAGCGGCGCGAGCAGCAGCGCGGCGATGAAGCCGAGGGCGGGCGATGCGCCGATCGCCTGCGTGATCCACCAGGCGAAAACCGCTCCCAGCATGAAGAATTCGCCATGCGCCACATTCACCACCCGCATCACGCCAAACACCAGCGAGAGGCCGAGCGCCGTCAGCGTCAGCACCGAGGCCTGAACGAGGCCTTCGAGCATGGCGAGCATGAGATGGGGGCCGAATTCCATGGGCTGGCCGGATCCGATCAGGTGTTGGCAAGTGGTAGCCGGCGCGCGTGCAGAGCCATGCGCGCCGGTGCTGGCTGCCTCAGAGGGGCTGTTTCGTGTAATCCACCTCGTCGGGATAGAAACCCTCCTCGATCGCGGTGCGGTGCTGCACCTCGAGGCGGGCGTTCTTCACCCGGCTGATATATTGCTCGCCGAACACCTGATGCGTCTTGCCGTTGAACACCTTGGCGCCCTGAGGATGCTCGCGCCCCGGCAGCATGATGTCGATCGCCTCCACCGCCTCGATCAGCGCCGCGCGATCCTGCGGCCCGCGGTAGCCCGCATCCTCCATGCCCTTCTTGATGGCAAACAGCGTCTCCCAGCAGGCGAACATGTGGGCGTTTGTGGAAACGTCCTTCGGATCGTCAACCGAAGCGCCGTTGTCGTCGATTCCCACCTGCTCGCGGTAGTATTTCACATAGTCCGGGTCATCGGGCTGAGCGTAGCGCGGCATCCCTTCCCAGAAGTAGGAGCCTTCCAGGAATTCAAGCCCCGGCGTGGCGATATCCACGCCTTCGAGCGAATCGATGAAGCCGAAAAGCGCCGGCCCCGCACCGCCGAAGAATTCGCCCATCTCCTTGACGAAGGTCAGCACCGAGGGGCCGACCATCACGTGATAGAGCACTTCGGTATCGCGCGGGATGCGGGCGAAATATTTCGTGAAGGATGTTTCCGTGGGCGGAATGGCGATCTTTTCGAGCACCTCGCCGCCCTGCGCCGCGATCGCCTCGCTGAAGAAATCGCGGTGATTGTGGCCGAATGCGAAATCCGGGAAGATCATGGTGACCTTCCTGCCCAGATTCTCCGCCACGAAGGGCGCCATCGCCTTCACCTGGCTCTTCACATCGGTGATGCCGGGCTGAAGCGTGTAGCGGTTGAGCATCCCCGAGGCCACGTGATGGCCCTCGGACACCACGAAATAGGGGATCTTCAGCTCGCCCGCGCGCGGCGCCGAGCCGATCACCACATGGCTGAACAGCGTGCCGTAGGCGATATCGCATTCATGCTGGTTGGCGAATTTCTCCACCACCTCGGCGCCGCGCTTGGGATCGGTGCCGTCATCCTCGGCGATGATCTCCACCGGACGGCCATTGATGCCGCCGGCTTCGTTGATTACCCGCGTGGCGGCGTTCGTCACCCGCTCGTACCAGCGCCCGTAGGTGGCGCCGATGCCGGTGCGGTGCACCTGAAAGCCGATCCTGATCGGCTGATCCGAGCCTCCGGCCCAGGCCATGCGCGCCACGCCCGGCAGCGCTGTTGCCGCCCCTGCGGCGCCCAGCGCCGCGGCACCCTTCAGCACGTTACGGCGCGTCAGAGCGCCGCTCAGCGATTTCTTCTTCATGGTTCCTCCTCCCTGAGTCTTGCCGGCTTTCTCCATCCGGTTCAGGCGCAAGATTGAAGGGAGAGGCGGGGCTTGTCCACAATTTTCCGCCCCGCGGCTCTCGGAAGGGCCTTTTCAGAAGCAATCGCCGATCAATGCCGCAATCAGCGCAATTCGCTGATTTTACGTGCCACGAGCCATGTCACCGGCATGGCGACGAGAAAACCGGCCACCGCCGCAGAGACGATCGGCTTCGTGGTATCAAGCCCCATTGTCAGCACGGCGATGATGAAGATGCCGGCGAGCGTGGCCGATGCGATGGTGTATATCAGAAGCGCTACGCGGAACATTCCCGCCTCCATTCGTTTCGGTCGATCAGAGGTGAAATGGCATCATCGCGCACCCTTCGCCTTGATCTGGATCAGGATCGTTGTGCGCCCGCCTGTGCCTGCCTGCCCGGCGCCGGCTCCGGCCGGCAGATCTCGCCGCGTGCAATCGCCATCAGCGTGCGCCAGGCGAGGACAGTGATTGTCAGCACAAGCACCGCAAGGAGCCCCTGCGCCAGATGCAGATGAAAGCCCGAACCTGTGAGCGCGCCGTATTTCAGGGTGGCCGAGGTGAGCGCGGCCAGCGGGAACGAGAGCGCCCAGAAAGACATCGAGAAAGGCAGGCGCAAAAGCTTCGGCAGCTGGATCAGGACAATGATCGCAAAGACATAGGCCAGCTCAAGGAGCACATGGGCGAAGTGATCGAGCCGGCCCACGAGCGCGATATAGGCCACGAGGCCCACCGCCGGCGGCGCGATCAGGATCACCAGCGTCGGCTGGAGCCGCGCCGGCAGCGGATCGTGAAAGATCAGGCGGTTCACCACCAGGGTCAGCAGCACGATCCAGAACAGAAGCCCCATGGAAAAGAAGAACCAGCTCGTTTCCGCATAGCCGAGCGCCATGCCGGCGATGGGCACGATCACATTGCCCACCGCCGGGATGAACCATGCCGGCCCGAGGTGGGGATGCTGGAAGCTGCGATGCCCGATCCAGCTTGTAATCACGGCAAAGGCAAGCACGCCCTGCAGCGCCGTGCCCACAAGCCAAAGGCCGTGCGCCAGCGGGTGCGAATGGGGCAGCGCGCAGACGGCAAGCAGCAGGAGCGAAATCGAAATGGCCGGAAAGAAGGCGATCTTCACCGGATGGTTCCACTCCCCGCGCACTGCCCCCGGATGGCGGATCAGCTTCAGGAGGTAGAAGAAGCCGATCAGCAGAAAGGCGCCCGCCGTGGCGAGGAAGGCGATGGTGGCGAAGAGCGTCGGCAGGCCGAGTATCCCATGGGCGGCATGAAGCGCCAGCGTCAGCCCGCCCAGCCCCATGACGACGGAAAAGAATGCCACCGGAAAATGCACCAGCCGGCCTTCCCCGGTCGGCCACCCTGCCGTATTCTCCATGTTCCCAGGCTCCTTCATCGCGTCATCCTTCTTCACATCGTTCGCCCTGCCGTTTCACAAGGGCCTTGGAATGTCCGCTCCCCGCGGCCCTGCCCTTCCCGGCGTCCGGCGCTCAATCGTCCTCGTCCGCGAGGCGTCTGTCTTCCTGAAGCTCGAGCCATATCGCATTCACGACGGCGATCAAGGCCGCCAGCCCCAGCCCCAATACCCAAGCGAAATACCACATGTTTGCGTCCTTTCCCTGATCTGGCTCAAATGGCCCTGCCCGCGGCGCCCCTCAATAGGCGCTGCCGCCCTCCTTCACATCCTCTTCCTTCAGCTTGCCCCAGAGCACCCGATAGACCCAGGCCGTATAGGCGATGATCAACGGCATGAAGAGCACCGCAGATACCAGCATCACGAAGAGGGTCATGTGGGAGGAGGAGCTGTCCCATACGGTGAGCGAACTGACGGGATCGCTCGAGGAAGGCAGGATGACGGGAAACATCGTCAGCCCCACGGTGGAAATGATGCCGGTGATGGAGAGGGCGGAAGAGAGGATCACGCCGGTTTCACGCCCGCTCCTGAAGCCCCGCCAGGCGAGCAGCGCGCCCAGCACGCCGAGCACGGGAGCGATGGCGATCCAGGGGCGCGCGGCATAGGCCGCAAGCCAGCTTCCATCGCGCAGAACCTCCGTCAGGCGCGGATTGGAAGGGCCGTCATGCGCCACCGGAGCGGCGAAGCGATAGCCTTCGATGCCGAAGGCCAGCCACAGGCCGGCCAGAAGGAAGGCGGCGATGGCGATGAGCGCGGCCCGCTCCCCGGCAATGCGCGCCCGCCCGACAAACGCCCCCTCGGCCTTCACCGTGAGCCATGCCGCCCCGTGCATCACCATCATCGAAAGCGAAACCACGCCCGCAAGCAGGGCAAAGGGATTGAGCAGCCCCCAGAAACTGCCCTCGTAAACGGAGCGCAGATCATCGGTGAGGTGGAAGGGCACGCCCTGGATCACGTTGCCCACGGCCACGCCGAAGAGAAGCGCGGGGCCGGCGCTGCCGATGAACAGCGCCCAGTCCCAGCTGCTGCGCCACAGCCTGCCGGGACGCTTGGAGCGATACTTGAAGGCAACGGGGCGCAGGATCAGGGAAGCGAGAATGGCGAACATCGCCATGTAGAAGCCCGAGAAGCTGACGCCATAGAGGAGCGGCCAGGCGGCGAAGATGGCCCCCCCGCCAAGAACGAACCACACCTGATTGCCCTCCCAGACCGGCCCGATGGTATTGATCATCACCCGGCGCTCGGAATCCGTGCGCCCGATGAAGGGCAGCATGGTGCCGATGCCGAGATCGAAGCCGTCGGTGAGGGCAAAGCCGATCAGCAGCACGCCCAGCAGCACCCACCAGGCCACGCGCAGAAATTCGAAACTCAGGAATTCATGCAGGATCATCTCGATTACTCCCCCGGTGTGAGAACGGCTTCAGCGTCATCGTCATCGGCGCAGCCCTGCAGGCGCTTGCGGTGGCGCGCCATCCAGGCCTCGGTTTCCGCCACGTCCTCCGTCGGCCCCTTGCGGACATATTTCATCATCAGCCCGATCTCGACGATGAACAGCACCGTATAGAGCAGCACGAAACCCGCCAGCGTCAGCGCCAGCTGGCCGACGGAAAGGCTGCTCACTCCAAGAGCCGTCGGCAGGATGGAATCCACCACCCAGGGCTGGCGGCCGTATTCGGCCACGATCCACCCAAGCTCCACGGCGATCCACGGCAGCGGGATGATCAGCACCCCGAGCCTCAGCGCCCAGCGCGGAAAACGCATCCCCCTGAAGCTCGCGGTATAGAAGAAATAGGCCAGCACCGCAATGAAGGTGAAGCCGATGGCCACCATGATGCGGAAGGCCCAGAAGATCGGCAGCACATGGGGCACGGTATCGTTGGCGGCCTTGCGGATCATCTCCTCGTCGGCCTTGCGCGGATCATCGACATAGCGCTTCAGCAGCAGCGCAAAGCCCAGATCGTCGCTGTGGTTCTCGAACTGGAGCTTCACCTCGGGGGGCACGGCGCCCCTGTTCTCGCGGATCTTCATCAGCGCGTCATAGGCGATGATGCCCGAGCGCACGCGCTTTTCCGCCTCCGCCACCAGCTCATCGATCCCCTCGATCTTCTGGGTCAGGCTGCGGGTGCCGATCAGCCCCATCACGTAAGGGATCCTGATGGCATATTTGGTCTCCCGCGCCTCCTGATCGGGCCAGCCCACGAGGGTAAAGGAGGCCGGCGCGGGCTCGGTTTCCCACATCGCCTCGATCGCGGCCAGCTTCATCTTCTGCGAATGGCCGGTGCTGTAGCCCGATTCATCGCCCAGCACCACCACCGAGAGCGCCGAGGCGAGGCCGAAGCTCGCCGCAACCGTGATCGAGCGGCGCGCCAGTTCGAAATGGCGCCCCTTCAGCATGTAATAGGCGGAAACCCCGAGCACGAACACCGCCCCCGTCACATAGCCGGCCGAAACCGTATGCACGAATTTCGCCTGGGCCACCTCGTTGAAGATGACATCGAAGAAATTCGTCATCTCCATGCGCATCGTCAGCGGATTGAACTCGGCGCCGACGGGATTTTGCATCCAGCCATTGGCGATCAGGATCCAGAGCGCCGAGAAGTTGGAGCCGATCGCCACCAGCCAGGTGACGATCATGTGCTGCACCTTGGAGAGCTTGTCCCATCCGAAGAAGAACAGGCCGACGAAGGTGGCCTCGAGGAAGAAGGCCATCAAGCCCTCAAGCGCAAGCGGGGCGCCGAAGATGTCACCGACATACTGGCTGTAGTAGCTCCAGTTCATGCCGAATTCGAATTCCATCGTCAGCCCCGTGGCCACGCCGATGGCGAAATTGATGCCGAAGAGCATGCCCCAGAATTTGGTCATCTGCCTCCAGATGGGGCGGTTCGTCATGACATAGACGGTGTTCATGATCGCCACGATCACCGAAAGCCCGAGCGTGAGGGGCACGAAGAGGAAATGGAAAAGCGCCGTGGCGGCGAACTGAAGGCGCGAAAGCTCGACGATATCAAGTTCCATGAATGGTTCCTTTCCGGGCAGGCGTTCCACATTCAGGCAGGCGGCAAAACATACATCTACGATACCGCTTTTGCGTGCTTCCATACAGCACCTTTTCAAGGCAGCTTTGACATGGATCAAGAAAGGGCGCGCGGCGGGCGTTTCAAGGGGCGATCCGGTATCTCCTGTCGCACCATTCGGCCTCTTCGCGGCGATGTGTCGCAATCACGATCGCAGCCTGCGGGCAGTATTGGCGCAGCCCGGAAAGGACGCGCCGCGCGGTGTGCGAATCCAGCCCCTCGCAGGGCTCGTCGAGCAGGAGAAGCGCCGGTCGGCGGATCAGCACCCTCGCGAGGGCCAAACGACGCTTCTCGCCGCCCGAAAGCCCGCTGCCCGCCTCGCCGAGCCGCAGCGCAAGCCCGCCCGCCGGCGCGAGCACCCGCCACAGATCGACCGCCCGCAGCACCTCTTCCATCGCCGCCGCATCGGCCTGCGGCGCGGCAAGCGCGAGGTTTTCGCCAATGGTGCCGCCGATCAGGGCCGCGCGCTGCAGCAGGAGCCCGATCCGGCGCCGTCGCTCCGCCTCGCCCAGCAAGCCGAGCCTCCGCCCCTCGAGGAGGATTTCGCCGCGAACCGGCGGCAGCTCCCCGGCCAGTGCCGTGAGCAGGGTGGATTTCCCGCCCCCGCTCGGGCCGGTGAGCCCGAGGCTTTCGCCGGCACACACCTCGAAGCCGATCCCCTCCAGGATCGGATGCGCTGGGCTCTCCGGACGCGCGATCGCAACCGCCCGGCATTCGATCAGGGGGGGCACGGATCGCGCCTGCGCGGCCGCGGCTGGCTGCGCGCTTTTCCCTTGCCGAGCGGCGCTTTCTTCTGCCGTTTCGCCGGGCATCTCAGCCGCTTCCCCTTGCGGGGATCGCCCGAAGATACGGCGTGCCGCGTCCTCCATCCGCCCCCATTCCACCATCCCCCGCAGGAGCGGCTGGGAGATTTCCGCAAGGCCGAGGGCGGCAAAGAATCCAAGGCCCGCCACGGCGGCGGAGCCCGCATCGCCCAGCACGAGAAGCGCCCCGCCAAGCAGGGCAGCGCCGGCGGCCAGAAGCCCGCCGAGCCCCGTCAGCCCGGCGGCGGCGCGCTCATGGGCGGCCGTTTCGAGCCAGGCCCGGCGCTGGCGGCGATCGGCCTCGAGCGCATGTTCCGCCACCTCCGCAAGCCGCCCGGCAAAGAGCAGATCCTCCTGCCCCCGCATCATCTCCGAAAGGCGCAGCCGCAGCGCCTGATGAGCGCATTCGCCAAGCCTGGCCGGGCGGCGGGCGCGCGCCAGAACGCGCGCGCCGGCGGCGATCGCCCCGCCAAGGATCCCCGCTCCCACCGGAAGCGCCACAACTGGCCCGGCAAGCGCCCAAAGCCCGGCCACCGCCGCGATCAGAACGGCGCTTCCGGCCACAACCGGCACGAACAGGGCCAGCACGATCCCGTCCAGCGCATCCACATCCGCCGTGATCCTGTTGAGGGCCGCGCCGGCGCGCAGGGCCTGCAGGCGATGGAGCGGCAGGCGCGCGAACCCCTCCAGCACCCGCACCCTGAGCAGGGCGAGGGCGCGCAGCGTGGCATCATGGGTGAGCAGGCGCTCGCCGTAGCGCGTGAGCGTGCGCAGAAGCGCCAGCCCCCGCACCCCGGCGCTTGGCAGGAAAACACTGATCCCGCTCGCCGCAACCCCGGCCCAGCCCGTTGCCAGCCCCGCCACGCCGCTTGCGATGATGAACCAGCCCGAAAGGCCGAGCAGGGCCGTGCCCGCGAGCATGACAAGCACCGCCAGCATCAGCCCCCGCCACAGGGCCGGGCCCTCGGCTTTGCGGATGTGGCGCAGGGCGCGCAGAGCGTATTTCATGCCCTGCCCTCCCCCGGCCCCGCGTGCGCCTCTCCCACGCCCGGCGCTGAAGCAGGGCCGGAACCATCAAGCGCCACCCGGCGGGAAAGGCGGCCTGCGAGATTTTCGTCATGGGTGGCGACGACAAGCGTCCGCCCTCCCTGCGCCAGCCGCAGAAGCCCTTCCGCAACGGCCGCCGCGGTATCGGGATCGAGATCGGCCGTCGGCTCGTCGGCAAGGACGACATCGCCGCGCGAGAGAAAGGCGCGCGCGATCAGGAGACGCCGTGCCTCGCCCCCCGAAACCCCGGCGCCGTTCTCTCCGAGCCGGGTTTGCAGCCCGCGCGGCAGCCGGGCCACGATGCCTTCCGCCCGGGCGGCGGCAAGGGCGGCGCGGATCTCTTCCTCCGAAGGCGGCACCTGCGCCCCAAGCGCGAGATTGCGCCGCAGGCTCGCAGCAAGGAAAAAGGGCTTCTGGCCGATCCACACGATCCGTGCCCGCCATGCATCGGCGCTTGCGTCGTCAAGCACCGTGCCGCCGGCCACCCGTATTTCGCCCGCACAGGGGCGGATCAGCCCGCCGATAGTGGCGAGTAGGGTCGTCTTGCCACTGCCGGAGGGGCCGGTGACGGCGATCGTCTCCCCCTCTGCCACTTCCAGATCTGGAAGGCGCAGCCGCCCGCGCCCCGACAGGCAGACGGCACAGCCGCGAAGCCTGATCCGTGCGGGCCCGGGCAGGGGTGCGGGCGGTGGTTCGGGCAAACCTGCCGCATGGATGCTTTCACCATCAGTGCCCTGCCCGAGAATGCGATCCCCGGCAGCCCTCTC
>JALVEX010000274.1 GCA_027030435.1 Paracoccaceae bacterium | reverse complement strand
CTGTTGCGGGGTGATGGCGAGAGCCTGCTGGACCTGGGTGAGGATCACGCCGAAATGGGCCACGGCGATGATGTCGGCATCGCGGTGGCGGGCGTTCATCCCTGCCACGAAGCGGGCCACGCGCTCGGCCGCAGCGTTCCAGCTCTCGCCGCCGGGGGGGGCGATCTCGCCCGGCTCTTCCCAGTAGCGGCGGCTGAGGGCGGGATCGCGGGCGGCGATCTCGTCATGGGTGAGGCCTTCCCATTCGCCGAAGTGGATCTCCCGCAGCGCGGGCGCATGGGGCAGGCGGGGGCGGCGCCCGGCGATGGCATCGGCGGTGGCAACGGCGCGGACGAGATCGGAAGAGATCACCGGCGCGCCTTCGGGGAGCGCCGCGGCGAGGCGTTCGAGGCGGGGGGTATCGGAGAGATCGGCGGGCACATCGCGCCAGCCGGCGAGGGCCTTCTGACGGGTCGGCCCGTGGCGCACCCACCACCAGCGGATCATGAGGCGGCCTCCGGCAGCGCGCCCTTCAGCACCAGGGGCAATCCCGCAATCACCATCACGGCAAGCCCGGCGCGCGCCGCAAGCCGCTGGTTGAGCGCGCCCTGAGCGGCGCGGAAGCGGCGGGCGAGCGGGCTTTCGGGCACGATGCCCATGCCGGTTTCGTTGGAAACGATCACAACCGGGGCGGGGCAGGCGGCGAGCGCGGACTCAAGGGCCTCGCTGGCGGCGGCGGGATCGTTGCCGGCCATGATATGGTTGGCAAGCCAGAGCGTGGCGCAATCGAGCAGCACCACCTCCCGGGCCTTCGCCGTGGCCAGTGCCGGCGCGGGATCGAGCGGGGCTTCCTCCGTGCGCCAGCCCGCGCCGCGCCGCGCCCTGTGGGCGGCGATCTTTTCCGCCATTTCGCCGTCCTGCGCTTCGGCGGTGGCGATGTAGAGGCGGTTTTCCGCCTGCGATTCCACCAGCTTTTCGGCGAAGGCGGATTTGCCGGAGGCGGCGGCGCCGAGGATGAGGGTGAGAGAAGGGAGCGTCATGGCCCTTGCCTAGCAGGATGAGAATGCGCAGGTAAGGGGGGAACGCCCCCGGAGGCGATGAAAAAGCGGAGGCGAAGCACATGATGCGGATCATAACGGCCCTAAGCATGGCGCTGGCCGCGCCCCTGCTGCCCGTGGCCGGGGCGCGGGCAGGTGAAATCCCAATGGAGGCGCTTTCCGAATTGCCGCCGGCGGATGTGGTATTTCTGGGTGAAGTGCATGACAACCCGCACCATCACGTGGGCCAGGCGCGTGCGATCGCGGCGATCGGGCCGCGGGCGGTGGTGTTCGAGATGCTGACGCCCGGGCAAGCCTCCCGCATCACGCGCGATCTCCTCGCCGATGGCGCCGCTCTTGGCAGGACCCTCGGCTGGGAGGAAGCGGGCTGGCCGGATTTCGCGATCTACTACCCGATCTTCCGCGCGCTTGGCGCGGCCCGGATCTACGGCGCCGCCCGCCCCCGCCCCGAGGCGCGCCGGGCCTTCGAGGAGGGCGCGGCGGCGGTATTCGGCGAGGGCGCGGCTCGTTTCGGGCTTGATCGGGCGTTGCCGGAAGATGAGCTCGCGGCCCGGATCGACGAGCAATACGAGGCCCATTGCGAAGCCATGCCGCGCGAGATGATGGGCGGCATGGTGGAGGCACAGCGCCTGCGCGATGGCGCGCTTGCCGAAGCGGCCCTGCGGGCCTGGCGCGAAACCGGCGGGCCGGTGGTGGTGATCACCGGCAATGGCCACGCGCGGCGCGACTGGGGCGCGCCGGCGCTTCTGGAAAAGGCCGCGCCGGAGTTGTCGGTGATCTCTGTCGGGTTCCTCGAAGAGGGCGAGGGGGCGGCCTGGGTGGCCGGGGAGGATCCGCCCTTCGATTTCTGGGCAATCACACCGGCGGCCGAGCGCCCCGATCCCTGCGCGCGCCTGCGCGGAGGCGGGTAATCAGGGCTTGCCCTCTCCACCCGGCATGGCGTGGACGGCAATGCTTTCAAGGGGCGCATCCCGGGGAGGGATCACGCGGAAGGTTTCGCGCACGCCCGCTTCCGTCAGCTCGCGCGCGACGGTGAGGAGCGTGTTGTCGGGGTGATCCTCGCACATGGCGCGCATATGGGCGAGTTCTTCCTCGGCCACCGGGCGCGCGGCTTCGAGCGAGGGTGCGCCCCAGCCCTCCACGAAATGGCGCGCAAGCGCATCTATCGCCGCTTCGTATTCCGCCTCGGTGATCGGGGTTACGGCGACGAATGTGGCGCGCCCGAAGCTTTCCAGCCCGAGCCAGCCATTGGCGAAGGCCTGGCGTGCCTTGCCCACGAGATCGCTCTCCTCCCAGTTCGAAAAGGCAAACCCGCCGGAGACGGCCCATTCCCCCGGTTCGGCGGGGTGCTCGAAAACCTGGGTGTCGGAAATGTCGAGGCGCAGGGTGCGGGCGAGTTTCATGATGTGCCCTCCAGCAGGGTGGTGAGCGGGATGATACGGGTTTCATCGCCTCGGCGCAGGATCATGCCGCCCTCTTCATCGAGCCCGAGGAAAAGCCCTTCT
>JALVEX010000273.1 GCA_027030435.1 Paracoccaceae bacterium | reverse complement strand
GGGCGGGCAGGTGCGGGATGTGCGCGAACAGCCCGCCATGCCAGCCGATCTGATGGTGGACGCCCTTTTCGGCACCGGGCTTGTGCGCCCCGTGGACGATCCCGCGCTGTGGGAATGGCTCTGGCTCATCGATGATGCGATCGATGCCGCTTCGTTCGATACCCCCGTGAAGACCGTGGCGGTGGATATCCCCTCCGGGCTTTGCGCCGACAGCGGGCGGGTGCTGGGCGGCGATCCCGAGCATGGGCGGCGCGCGCCGCGCGTGATGCTGACGGTCAGCTTCCACGCTCCCAAGCTCGGCCATTACCTGGCCGAGGGGCCGGCCCATTGCGGGCGCCTCGCGCTGGCCGATATCGGGATCGGCGCATTCGCGGATGCGGGGGAGGGTGGGCGCGTGCGCCTGATCGAGGCGCGCGATTTCACGGGCGCGTTCGAAAAGCGGCCGGATACGCATAAATACGGCCACGGTCACGCCCTGATCCTCGCCGGCGGGCCCGGCCACGGCGGCGCGGCGCGGCTGGCGGCGCGGGGCGCGCTCAGGATCGGTGCCGGGCTTGTCACGCTCGGCTGCCCGCCCGAAGCCCTGGGCGAGAACGCCGCACAGCTTACGGCGATCATGGTTCGCCGGATCGGTGATGCCGTGGCGCTGGGCGAGGTGCTGAAGGATCCCCGCCTCAATGCGCTCTGCCTCGGCCCCGGACTCGGGCGCGGCGAGGCTGCTCGGGCGCTGGTGCGCACGGCGCTCGCCTCCGCACGGCCGGTGGTGCTCGATGCCGATGCGCTGACGGCTTTCACCGCAGATCCTGAGGAGCTGTTCGCGCTCGTTCGCGCCAATGGCCGGGTGGTGATGACGCCCCACGGCGGCGAATTCGCCCGCCTCTTCCCCGATATCGCCGGGAAGCTCGCGGCGCCGGCGGTGAAGGGGCCGGCATATTCGCGGGTGGATGCGGCGCGCGAGGCCGCGGCGCGCGCGGGCGCGGTGGTGCTGCTGAAGGGGCCGGATACGGTGATCGCTGCGCCGGGCGGGGAATGTGCCGTGAATTCGGCCGCTTACGAGCGCGAAGCGCCCTGGCTTGCCACCGCCGGGGCGGGGGATGTGCTGGCCGGCTTCATCACCGGGCTTCTGGCGCGGGGGTTTCCGTTCTCGCCGGCGGAGGCGGCCGAGGCCGGCGCCTGGCTGCATGTGGAATGTGCGCGCGCCTTCGGGCAGGGGCTGATCGCGGAGGATCTCCCGGAGCAATTGCCCAAGGTGTTCAGGGCGTTGCAGCGCCGGCAGGGGAAATGTGGAAGCCCCGGGAGCGGCCCTCAGGCGGGCTGAACCGCATCCGCGGCGATCCCGGCGCCCAGTTCGAGACCGCCGGCGTAGATCACCTGGGGGCTTTCGAAGAGAAGCTCGAAGAGGGGCGTTTCGGACAGGCCCGCATCGGTGATGAATTCGCCGTCCACCAGCTTCGAAACCGGCACAAGCACTTGATCGGCGCCCCAGAGAGCGCGCGCGCGCCAATCGCGCAGCAGGATCTTCTGATCGGCGCTGGTGATGACGGCCCCTTCCGGCCGGCCGAACCCGAGCACATTGGGGCGGATCAGGCAGGTGGGGCGGGGGGCGCTGTGGCAGCGGAGCGCGCTGAGGGTGGCGCTGCCGCTGTTGCGGGTGATGATGCGGTCGCCGGGCATGAGATGCTCGACCGGGAGCGCGCCATCGAGCGTGAGCACGATCGTGCCGCGGGCGATGCCGCCGACCTCCGCCTTCGCCATTGTATCCCTTCCCGAAACGATCATTGCCTTTTTCCCGCGTTCGTTTTCGCCATGTTTGCAATGAGTCATGAATATCCGGTGAATGGGGCCGGATATGGGCGCGAGGCGTCATTTTTCGGGGCAATTCTCGTGCAATGCGCCTTACGGCGGCGCTGCAAAATGGCTGGAAACCGATGCCCGGCCTTGCTATTGAAGCAGCGGACATGCGGGTGTGGCGGAATTGGCAGACGCACTTGGTTTAGGTCCAAGCGCCGCAAGGCGTGGGGGTTCAAGTCCCTCCACCCGCACCAGCCTTTCCCTCACGATCGCGCGCGGCCGGCGGCCATTCCTGAGGAATGGCGGGCGGCTTGCGCCCTCAGGGCACCGTTTTCCCTTGCGCCCGCAGGGGGGCGACACTAGAACGGCGCTTGAATTCATGCCCGCCGCGCGCCTTGCGCGGCCATTATCTGTGAGGAAACCTGATGACGGTCAAAGAGACCCTGAACGAAGGCCTGAAGCGCGCCTATGCCTTCAAGGTGACGGCGAAGGAGCTGGACGAGAAGGTCGAGCAGAAGCTGAAGGAAGCCCAGCCCGAGATCGAAATGAAGGGCTTTCGCAAGGGCAAGGTGCCGATGGCGCTGCTGAAGAAGCAGTTCGGCCAGCGGATGCTCGGCGAGGCGCTTCAGGAGGCGATCGACAAGACCGTGAGCGCGCATTTCGAGAAGACAGGCGATCGCCCGGCGCAGCAGCCCGAAATCAAGATCGTCAACGAGGCGGACTGGAAGGAAGGCGATGATCTCGAGGTGGAAATGTCCTAT
>JALVEX010000272.1 GCA_027030435.1 Paracoccaceae bacterium | reverse complement strand
CGAGACCCAGCCCACGCCGAGCCCCTCACTGCGCGCCTTCAGCCAGAACTGGGTGATCGCCGCCACCACCGAATAGCGGCGCATCTCGGGCATCGTGGCCGCGCCGAGCCCGGCGCCCTTGGGCGTCTCCTCATCGCAGAACACGGCAAGCTGCACCGGGGCTTCGCGCATGCCCGAGAGCTTCAGTCCGGCATAGAGCCGAGCCTTCTCGCCGCTGTAGCCTTTCAGCGCCTCGGCATTGGCGGCTTCGAAATTGGCAAGCGCCGCAGCACGGGCCGCGGCGCTTTTCACATTCACGATCCGCCAGGGCTCGGAAAGGCCCACAGAGGGGGCGAGGGCGAAGCTGGCAAGGCATTCCTGCAGCAGGGCCTCTTCCACCGGATCGGTGCGGAAGCGGCGCACATCGCGCCGCCACCTCAGCAAGCGATCGAATTCCTGCCTGAATTCTTTCGAAAATTCCGGCATGACCGCCCGCCCATCGCTTATTCGGTGGTTTCTTCCGCTGCGGCTTCCTCGGCAGGTGCCTCGGCGGGCTCTTCGGCCGGGGCCGCAGCCGCTTCGGCCGCCTCGGCAGCCTTGGCCGCCTTCTCCTCGGCGCGTTCCTTCGCCTTGGCGCCGGGTTCGGCCTTCTTCGGATTCCTGCGCTCCTTCTTCTCGAGGATGCCGGCCGCTTCCAGGAAGCGGGACACGCGATCGGTGGGCTTGGCGCCCTCGGCGAGCCAGTGCTTCACGCGCTCGATATCCATCTTGACGCGGTCCTCGCTGTCTTTGGGCAGCAGCGGATTGTAGGTGCCGAGCTTCTCGATGAAGCGGCCATCGCGCGGCATGCGGCTGTCGGCGGCGACGATGCGGTAGAAGGGGCGCTTCTTGGAACCGCCGCGGGCGAGACGAATTTTCATTGCCATGTTGTGTAACTCCTTGGTCTGGCTTTGATTTCGGGGCCTTTCAGCCCTTCATTCCTGTTGTTGCTGCTGATGGTGACGGATAACTTCGCCGATGATGAAATTCAGGAATTTTCTGGCGAATTCGGGATCGAGATCGGCTTCGCGCGCGAGCCTCTCGAGGCGTTCGATCTGCTGGGCTTCGCGCGCCGGATCGGCAGGCGGCAGGCCATGTTCGGCCTTCAGGCGCCCCACCTCCTGGGTGTGCTTGAAGCGCTCGCCGAGCGTATAGACGAGGATCGCATCGAGGCGATCGATGCTTTCGCGGTGGCCCCTCAGGAGCTCGGCCGCACGGGTGACGGGATCGCTCATGGCCGCCCATCCTCTTTTGCAAGCGGACCGAGAACGGCCCGGCCTTCGGGAATGTGGCATGTGGCGGGATGCCTCCGGCGGGAGTATTTCGGCCAAGATGAAGAGGGGCGCGGGCGCTTCATTTCTTCTTCCCCTTGCCAAGGCCCGAGAGGCCGGGGGGAAGCGGCATTCCACCGCCTCCGAGGCCGGGCAGGCCGGTGCCGGGCACGCCCATCTTCTTCGCCGCCGCTTCGAGGGCTTTCGGATCCATGCCCGCGGGGTCCATCCCCGACGGCATGCCGCCGCCCTTGCCGAACATCTGGCCGAGCGCCCCCTTCAGCATGCCGCGTTTGCCCATCTTGCCCATCTTCTTCATCATGTCGGCCATCTGGCGGTGCATCTTCAGGAGCTTGTTCAATTCGCTCACCTCGAGCCCCGCGCCGCGCGCGATGCGCTTCTTGCGGCTGGCCTGAAGGATCTGGGGATTGGCGCGTTCCTTCTTCGTCATGGAATTGATGAGCGCGATCTGGTGCCTGAGCACGGTATCGTCAAACCCCGCCTCCTGCACCTGCTTCGACATCTTCTTCATCCCCGGCATCATGCTCATGATGCCTTCCATGCCGCCCATCTTCAGCATCTGCTCGAGCTGCATCTTCATGTCGTTCATGTTGAAGCGGCCCTTCTGGAAGCGCTTCATCATGCGTTCGGCCTGCTCGGTCTCTATCGTTTCCTGGGCCTTCTGCACCAGGGCCACGATATCGCCCATGCCGAGGATCCGCCCGGCGATGCGCTCGGGCTCGAATTCATCGAGATCGTCGAGCTTTTCGCCGATGCCGACGAACTTGATCGGCTTGCCGGTGACCGCGCGCATGGAAAGGGCGGCGCCGCCGCGGCCATCGCCGTCCATCCGGGTGAGGACCACGCCGGAGATGCCGACCTTGTCGTCAAACTCCTCAGCCACCTCCACGGCCACCTGGCCGGTGAGGCCGTCCACCACCAGAAGGGTTTCGCGCGGATTGGCTACGTCGCGCACCGCCTGGACCTCGTCCATCAGCACTTCATCTATGTGAAGCCGCCCGGCGGTATCGAGAAGATAGACATCATAGCCGCCCATGGTGGCCTGCTGCTTCGCGCGTCTGGCGATATCCACCGCCGACTGGCCCTCGACGATCGGCAGGGTATCGACGCCGATCTGACGGCCGAGAATCGCAAGCTGCTCCTGCGCCGCGGGGCGGTAAACATCGAGCGAGGCCATCAGCACCTTCTTGCCCTGCTTTTCCTTCAGCCGCTTGGCGAGCTTGGCGGTGGTGGTCGTCTTGCCGCCGCCCTGCAGGCCGACCATCAGGATCGGCGCGGGCGGGTTATCGACCTTGAGCTGTCCGGCTTCGGCGCCATCGCCCGAAAGCACGCTGACAAGCTCGTCATGCACGATCTTCACCACCTGCTGGCCCGGCGTCACCGATCTGGTGACCTTCTGGCCGGTGGCCTTCTCCTGCACGCGCTTGACGAAATCGCGCGCCACGGGCAGCGAAACATCGGCTTCCAAGAGCGCCACGCGCACCTCGCGCAGCGCGGTTTTCACATCGTCTTCGGAGAGCGCCCCCTGCTTGGTGAGCCGATCGAAAACGCCGGAAAGCCGTTCGGACAGATTTTCAAACATGTGCGTCTGCACCTTTCACCGTTATGTCTCTGCCCTCGAACATGGGAGCGCGTGGCCCGGATCGGAAGCTTCAGCGGGCATATCCAAACGAAGAACGCGCCAGTGGGCGCAACGCGCTGACTGACGGCGATCCCCGCATGCAGGAGGGGACCGGAAGCCTCGAAACTCCCGGAGTTCGCGCCCGTTTAGGCGGGATGGGAGCGGGAGTCAAGCGCTTCGGGGCTTGCGGCGATTTCACAGAAGTGATTGGATCGGGGTAGGAGTGTTCGCAGGTGCACAGATCCGGCATGGACAACTGGGATGAAATCCGCACTGCCTATCATGTGGCGAAGGCCGGCACCGTGAGCGGGGCGGCGGCGGAGATGGGTGTGCACCATGCCACCGTGATCCGTCATGTCGATGCGCTTGAAGCCCGCCTCGGCACGAAGCTTTTTCAGCGTCATGCACGAGGCTACACGCCCACGGAGGCGGGGCTTGATCTCCTGCAGGTGGCCAGGGCCACGGATGAGCAGTTCGCCCAGCTCGTGAATCGAATCAAGGGGCAGGGCGAGACGGTGAGCGGCGAGCTGGTGGTGACATCGCTTACCAGCTTCTCCCCCTTTCTCACGCCGGTCCTGACCCGGTTTCAGAAGCTGCATCCCGAACTCATCGTGCGCTACCTCACCGGCAGCCGCCTTTTCCGGCTCGAATATGGCGAGGCGCATGTGGCGATCCGCGCCGGTGCTCCGCCCGATCAGCCTGATAACGTGGTGCAGAAATTCGCCACCGAGAAGATCGCGCTTTATGCCAGCCGTGAATATATCGGCGAGATGGGCATGCCGGAGGGCGAGGAAGAGCTTACCCGCCACCGTTTCGTGGCCTATGACATGAAGGATACCCGCGCGCCTTTCGATCGCTGGCTGCGCGCGCATATGCCCGAGAGCGCGATCACCTTCCGCGTGTCCGATAACCGCGCGCTTCTCGATGCGGTGCTGGCCGGCGCCGGGCTTGGCTTCATCACGATCGAGCAGGCGCGCCGGCACGGGGATCTTGTGGAAGTGCTCGCGCCGCGGCCCGAGTGGTCGGCGCAATTGTGGCTTGTTACCCATGTGGATCTGCACCGCACCGTGAAGGTGCAGAGCTTCCTGAACTACCTCAAGGGGGAGATGAAGCGCATCGATACGCTCTACAAGGCCGAAAGCTGGGCCGGATGAGGCGGCGGTGGCGCAGATGAGCGAGGCCGCGCGCGGGCATCTGGCGATGCTGCTCTTCTCGGCGCTGGTGGCGGGATCCTTCAGCCTCGGATCCCTGGCGGCAAATGAAATCGCCCCGGCAGCGCTGAATGCGCTGCGCTTCGTGATCGCGGGAACGGTGATCGGCCTCGTGGCTTGGAAGAGCGGCAGGATGCGCCCCGAGGCCTTTGCCGCCCCATGGCGCTATCTGCTGCTGGGGGGCATTTTCGCAATCTATTTTGTGCTGATGTTCGAGGGGCTGAAAACCGCCCCGCCGGTTTCCACCGCCGCCGTGTTCACGCTGACGCCCGTGATGTCGGCCCTGTTCGGCTGGCTTCTCCTGCGCCAGATCACCACGCCGCGTATGGCGCTGGCGCTCGTGATCGGTGCCATCGGTGCGCTCTGGGTGATCTTTCGCGCCGATCTCTCCGCCCTTCTTGCCTTTCGGATCGGGCGGGGGGAGGCGATCTTCTTCATCGGCGCCGTTGCCCATGCGCTCTACACGCCGCTCGTGCGCAAGCTCAACCGGGGCGAGCCGGCGGTGGTGTTCAGCTTCGGGATGATGGTGGCCGGCAGCATTCTGCTGATCCTCTGGGGCTGGCGGGATATACTGGCGACAGACTGGGCCAATCTGAAACCGATCGTCTGGATCACCATCGCCTATGTTTCGCTTGCCGCCAGCGCGATGACCTTCGTACTGCTGCAATATGCCACCCTGCGCCTCCCCTCGGCCAAGGTGATGGCCTATACCTATCTGGTGCCAAGCTGGGTGATCCTGTGGGAAATCGCGCTCGGCCACGGGCTCGTGCGCGGGCTGGTGCTGGTGGGCGTCGGGCTCACCATCATAGCGCTGTGGATGCTCCTGGAAGGCGAGTGACCGCCCGCCGGCGCCGCTTTCGTGCCGTGGTGATCTGGTGGAGCCGAGGGGAATCGAACCCCTGACCTCGTCATTGCGAACGACGCGCTCTCCCAACTGAGCTACGGCCCCATTGCTGCGCTAAATCGGCTTTCGGGGCGCGATTGTCAAGAGGGCAGGGCATTGGCGCGGCTCGCGCCAAGGGGATAGGCCGCAAGCACTTCATGGCGCGGGGATTGGCCCTGGCGCAGGGTGGATTGGAAGAGGGTGAAGCAGGCCGGGCGGAAGGGCGGCGGCGCGAATCCGGAGGCGGCGGAGAGATATCCGGCGAGCCTCTGCTCTTCTGCCGGATCGAGGCGGCGGCGGAAGCGCGCAAGGGTAACATGGGGGCGGTATTTCTCGCCGGAAGGGGTGAGGCCGGCACGCCGCATGGCGGCTTTTACCTCCTGATGGAGGTGCATCAGAGGCGCGTTTTCGGCCACAGTGGCGAAGAGAAGCTTCGGGCTGCCCTTGCCGAAGGTGCCTAGGCCCGCGAGGGCGATTTCGGGCGCCTCGGCGTGGATCAGGGAGAGCTCCTCATGCAGCGCCTCGATCGCCTCGGGCGGATGCTCGCCCACGAAGGCAAGCGTGAGGTGGAAGGTATCGCGCGCCACCGGCCGGCCGGCCGGCAGCGTTTTCTGGAGCGTTTCAAGCCTGTCCTCCACCTCATCGGGCAGGGGCAGGGCCACGAAGGCGCGGATCACCGGCCTACTCCGCCGCTTCCCCGTAGCTCTCGAGGGGCGGGCAGGTGCAGACCAGATGACGATCGCCATGGACGTTATCGACCCGCCCGACGGGCGGCCAGTATTTGTCAACCCGGAAGGCGCCGGGGGGGAAGCAGCCCTGTTCGCGCGGATAGGGGCGATCCCATTCGGCCACGAGATCATTGACTGTATGGGGCGCGTTCTTCAGCGGGTTGTTCTCGCCATCGATCCGCCCCTCTTCCACATCGCGGATTTCCTCGCGGATCGAGAGCATGGCGCGGATGAAGCGATCAAGCTCGGCCTTGGTTTCGCTTTCCGTGGGCTCCACCATCAGCGTTCCGGGCACCGGCCAGCTCATGGTGGGGGCGTGGAAACCGTTGTCGATCAGGCGCTTGGCGATGTCGTCCACGGTGATATGCGCGCTTTCGGCGAAGGGGCGGGTATCGAGGATGCATTCATGCGCCACCCGGCCGTTCTTGCCCTTGAAGAGGATGTCATAGGCGCCCTCAAGCCGCCTGGCGATGTAATTGCCGCTCAGGATCGCGACCTTGGTGGCCTGCGTCAGCCCCGCGCCCCCCATCATCAGCACATAGGCCCAGCTGATGACCAGGATCGAGGCCGAGCCGAAGGGCGCGGCCGAGACGGGGCCCTCGCGCCCGCCGGTTTCGGGGTGGCCGGGGAGGTAGGGCGCGAGATGCGCCTTCACTCCGATCGGCCCCATGCCGGGGCCGCCGCCGCCGTGGGGGATGGCGAATGTCTTGTGGAGGTTGAGGTGGCTCACGTCACCGCCGATCTCGCCCAGTTTCACGAGGCCGACCATGGCATTGAGGTTGGCGCCGTCGATATAGACCTGCCCGCCGTGTTCATGCGTGATGTCGCAGATCTCGCGCACCGTTTCCTCGAACACCCCGTGGGTCGAGGGATAGGTGATCATGCAGGCGGCGAGGTTTTCGCCCGCCGCCTCGGCCTTCTGGCGAAAATCCTCCACGTCGATATCGCCGGTTTCGGTGGATTTCACCACCACCACCTTCATCCCCGCCATCTGCGCGCTCGCCGGGTTGGTGCCATGGGCCGAAACCGGGATCAGGCAGATGTTGCGGTGGCCCTCGCCGCGATCGCGGTGCCAGGCGCGGATCGTCAGAAGGCCAGTATATTCGCCCTGCGCGCCTGAATTGGGCTGCATCGACATGGCGTCATAGCCGGTGATCTCGCAGAGCTTCTTCGAGAGATCCTCGATCATCTCCGTGAAGCCGCGCACCTGATCGGCCGGCGCGAAGGGGTGGATATTGGCGAATTCCGGCCAGGTCAGCGGCATCATCTCGGCCGCGGCATTGAGCTTCATCGTGCAGGAGCCCAAGGGGATCATGGCGCGATCGAGCGCCAGATCGCGATCCGAAAGCCGGCGCATGTAGCGCATCATCTCGGTTTCGGCCCGGTTCATGTGGAAAACGGGATGGGTGAGGTATTCGCTTTCGCGGATCAGGTTTTCCGGGAGGCGATAGACCGGGGAGTAATCCTGATCGGGGCGCTCGATGCCGAAGGCGCGCCAGAGGCGTTCGATGGTTTCCGAGCGGGTGGTTTCGTCAAGCGAGATGCCGATCTTCGTCTTGCCGACGCGGCGCAGGTTGATCCGCTCCTCCACCGCGGCGCGCATGATCACGCCCTGAAGCGGCCCCACGTCCACGGTGACGGTATCGAAGAATTCCTTCGGCTCCACCTCATAGCCCGCCTCTTCGAGCCCCCGCACCATGCGCGCCGTCTTGCGGTGGATGCGCTGGGCGATGGCCTTCAGCCCCTCCGGCCCGTGGAACACCGCGTAGAAGGAGGCCATCACCGCCAGCAGCGCCTGCGCGGTGCAGACATTGGAGGTGGCCTTTTCACGCCGGATGTGCTGCTCGCGGGCCTGGAGGCTGAGGCGGTACGCGGGATTGCCGTGGCTGTCGATCGAGACGCCGATCAGGCGGCCGGGCATGGCGCGCTTGTAGGCATCGCGGGTCGCCATGTAGGCGGCATGCGGGCCGCCATAGCCCATGGGCACGCCGAAGCGCTGGGTGGAGCCCACGGCGATATCGGCGCCCATTGCGCCGGGCTCCTTGAGGAGCGTGAGCGCCAAAGGATCGGCGATCACGATGCCGATGGCCTTCGCGGCATGGAGCGCTTCCATCTCGGGCGTGAAATCGCGCAGATGGCCATAGGTGCCGGGATACTGGAAAACGGCGGCAAACACATTTTCGGGATCGAGATCCTCCGGCGCGCCCACGATCACCTCGATTCCGAGCGGCGCGGCGCGGGTCTTCATGACCGCGATGTTCTGCGGGTGGCAGTTTTCATCGATGAAGAAGGCGCCGGCCTTCGATTTCGCCACGCGCCGGGCCATCGTCATCGCTTCGGCCGCCGCGGTGGCCTCGTCGAGAAGCGAGGCATTGGCGATCTCGAGCCCGGTGAGATCGGCGATCATCGTCTGGTAATTCAGGAGCGCCTCGAGCCGGCCCTGGCTGATTTCCGGCTGATAGGGGGTATAGGCGGTGTACCAGGCGGGGTTTTCGAGGATGTTGCGCTGGATCACTGGGGGGGTGACGGTGCCGTAGAAGCCCTGGCCGATCATTGTCGTCATCACCCGGTTCTTCTTCGCCGTCTGGCGCACGTGATAGAGGAATTCACGCTCCGACATGGGCTTGCCGAAATCGAGCGGCTCCTTCTGGCGGATGCTTTCGGGGATGGTTTCATCGATCAGCTGATCGAGGCTCTCCACCCCGACAGCAGCGAGCATTTCCTCCATCTCGGCCGGGCTGGGGCCGATATGGCGGCGGTTGGCGAAATCGTAGGGCAGGTAATCGGTGGGCTCGAAAGGCATGGTCTGGCTCCCGTCTGGCTTTTGGCAAGGCCCGCTGCGGGGCGGGCGCTCAGGGCTCAGCCGATGAATTCCTTGTAGGCGGCTTCGTCCATGAATTCCTCGAGCTGGGAAGGATCATCCACCTTCATCTTGAAGAACCAGGCCGCGCCTTCGGGATCTTCGTTGACCTTGCCGGGATCCTCGACAATCGCCTCGTTCACCTCGATGATCTCGCCATCCACCGGCGCGAGGATGTCGGAAGCGGCCTTGACGCTCTCGATCACCACCACCTCGTCATCCTTGCTCACCGTCGTGCCCGGCTCGGGCAACTCCACGAACACCACATCGCCCAGCTGCTCGGCAGCGTGACTGGTTATTCCCACCACCACGTGATCGCCCTCGGGGCGGAGCCATTCGTGCTCTTCGGTGTATTTCGTCGCTTCCATGATCTTCCCTTTCTCAGCGTTTGTAATTGGCAGGGCGGAACGGCAGCCCCGTGACGGTGGCGGGCAGGCGCTTGCCGCGCACCTCGCCCCATATCCGTGTGCCCTCGCCGCTCATGGCGGTGGGCACATATCCCATGGATATGGGCCGCCCGACAGAAGGCCCGAAGCCGCCCGAGGTGATGGCGCCGATCGGCTCGCCCCCTTCTTCGGCGGCAAAAAGAGGCACGCCCTCGCGCATCGGCGCGCGCCCCTCGGGCATGATGCCGACGCGCCTTCGCGCAGCGCCGTTTTCAAGCTCTTCGAGGATGCGCGCGGCACCGGGAAAGCCGCCCTCGCGCGCGCCTCCCCTGCGGCGCACCTTCTGGATCGCCCATTCAAGCGCGGCTTCGGCTGGGGTTGTCGTGGCATCGATATCGTGGCCATGCAGGCAGAGCCCGGCCTCGAGGCGCAGGCTGTCGCGCGCGCCAAGGCCGATGGGGGCAACGGCCGGATGTGCGAGCAGGGCGCGGGCAAGATCGGTGGCGCGGACGCTTTCAACGGAAATCTCGAAACCGTCCTCGCCCGTGTAGCCCGAGCGCGAGATCCAGAGATCGCCGAAATCGGACGGGATCACCGTAACATCCATGAATTTCATGCCGGCCGCCCGCGGCGCAATCGCGGC